>CAMCTU010000012.1 GCA_945878525.1 Sphingobacterium thalpophilum | reverse complement strand
AAAGTGGTACGGTGACAACACCGACCACTGGGTAAAGTGGTACGGTGACAACACCGACCACAGGGGAATCAATAACCTCCCGAAGGAGGTTATTAAAGATTTGGAGGTTATCAGGAAATCAGGTTTTATTAGTATTTCTCTTGTTTAAGAAAAAATAATAAATAACTCCAAATCCTGCCACTAATAATAGATCAAACCAATCTATACTTGTATTGAAAGGTTTATTTTCTATAATGGGATCTCGCAACCTCATCACGGAAAATCCAAATATGGCAATGGCACATCCTTTTAAAAATATTAATCCTTTCATAACTATTAGCGAAATTTTAAACCACCTGCACTAAACCCTAAAGCGCCCCATACCCCTTGTTCAATACGCGCCCGCTGACCACTCGGGCGAAGCGTTCCAGCATTATAATCTGCTCTCACTGCTTGAGCCCAACCGAAAATATAACCTACTAAATCCATTTGTATCAAACTGACAGTAGGTATATTGATATTTGATGAATGCCCGCTCCAATATATGTTGGACTGGGTTCCGATTTCAATTAATCCATTAATTAACTCACCTTCATTTTCAATATAGGTAATATTATCCATATTTTTCTGTAAACCATCCAATTCACTCTGGATATAATTGTAGGTTTGGATTTGATTTAAATTCATCGAATATGCCTCACTTAATATTTCCGATACGTCTGCAACCAAATCTGCTTCACGTGCTGTGACCGGTGCTAATGATATAGCATCTTGAGTCGCATTCGCAAATTGTTGCTTTATGACACTCTCAGTGCCATTATCCAATAAATAGTTTAAAGCAGGTGCTAATTCAGGAATTAAATATACAATCTCTTTAGACTTATCATAGCCATAAATAAATTCCGATGCACCTTGTAACAAAAAATCGCCATTGACTGTTTCTTCGCCAGTATATTGCATTAATCGGAAAGGCCCTGTCTTTTGATTGATTTTATTAGTGTTATTGAATTTAAGGCTAATGAAGTCCATCCCAGAATTATGAAGTGATGCCAATTCTTTAGCGTTCTTTTTTAAGTTATTGCTGTACTCATTCTGTGATGATTCACTTTTCTTACAAGAATACAAACCTGTAATAGCCATTGTTAATAGTAGTGCCATAACTAAAAATTTAGAATTACTATATTTTCCTACTCCCCCTCTACAACTTCCATTTCCTTTAAATTTAAAACTTTCATATAATTTTGATTTAAAACTTACACCTACTCTTCTAAAGATTTTCAGTATCCTCTTGCTGTTGGCCAAACATTAATTAAACGTAAGTACTATTTTAAAAGAAAATAAATAATCTACCTCCTAAAAAATGGGAGGTAAATTATTTTGAAATGTCATTTATTTTATAATTGGTTTGAATTTTTGCACTTTTCAGGGTGATAAACCAGGTCAATTTTAGGCTACTGTCAAGATTGCTTTGTTTTTATAAAGTAGCTTTAAATATATGCTAAGTTGGATTTACAATTCAGAAATTGTTGGATTGAGTGAATAAAAATATAATGAATTAGACTTCCTGGTTCTACTCATAAAAACAGCAAAAACTAAGAAACTATTAGGTTCCGGCAAAAAAAAACAAATGAGTAAACGGTAGTAATTATTTAGTAAACGGTAAGCAAAAAATATAAAATTTAGGCAAATCAGGCTAGCTGAACAAAGTAAAATTTCCCTATGGTTGGTGTTTTCACTGACCATTCGGTTTGTTTATAGGTGCTTCATGTAATTGGTACGGTGGAAACACCTACCAAAGGAGCAATAGAAAAATCTACCTCTGGTCGGTATTTTCACCGATCAGGTTTCTCTCTGATCAGTCTCCCGCACCCTCCTAAAATACCGGATTATCCCTGATCGGTAGTTTAGCGAATTTGTTCACATCGATACTCGGGTAACCGAAATCATCGACCACCTTACCCTCAATCAGATAGCATCCTTTTCCACGGAAGGGATATGCCGGAGTACTTGCCGGGAAGTGTATGGTATCCAGGAAGTTGCCATCATTGTCCAGGAAAGTTCCGAACCACATCTTTTTATTGTTCTTCGTGCGGACCGGCTTTTCACACACGTAATTACCTACCGTACGGATGATCTGCCCGGTATGTTTGCTTAGATCCTCTGCCATCTGGTCGCCGCGGTAGCTGGTTCTGAGCAGGTCGAACATGTCCATGCTAAGCGGGTAGCCAAGCAGTTCCAGCTCATTATAGGCATCTTCCAGTATCGAGCTTTCTAGTTCGGGGAGATAGAGTTCTTTCGCTTCGGTACAAAATAGTTCACTATCCTGTTTCGGTACCAGCTTACTGCCGAGGTAATTATGTACTTCCCATAGCAGTTCTTTTTTGTTCTTTCCGCAAAATCTGAGTGCTCCGATCCGGATCAGGATAATGGTCTGGTCGAGTGTGATCCCGGTTCGTTTGATAAAATCAGCTAGGTCGCGGTAGGGGCCATTGGCTTCCCGTTCAGCCGGGATAAGTTCAAGATATTGGTTCTCCAGCCCCTGGATGCCAATAAAACCGAGCCAGGCATCTTTACCCCTGATGCTGACCTTCGCTTCACTACTGTTTACGCAGGGTAAATGTACCCGGGCGCCCGATTTCTGTAGCTCATGTACATAGACCCAGCGCTGGTAAAAGCCACCGTAATTATTCAGTACAGCCACCATAAACTCCATGGGATAATAAGTTTTGAGGAAAAGACTCTGATAACTCTCCACAGCGAATGAAGCGGAATGGGCTTTTGAGAAACTGTATCCCGCAAAGGAGGAGACCTGCCGCCAGACTTCCTCGGTAGTTTTTTCATCCCTTCCAATTTCTTTGGCACAGTCGAAAAATCGTTGAACAAGTCGATCAAATTCCTTTTTAGAACGGTATTTTCCGCTCATACCCCGGCGTAAAACATCGGCATCCGTAGGATCAAGTCCGGCATAATGGTAGCAGATCTTGATCACATCTTCCTGATACACCATCACGCCGAAGGTTTCACGAAGATGCTCTTTCATCACCGGATGCAGGTATTCGACATTTTCGGGATCATGGTAATTGCTGATATAAGTTTTCATCATTCCCGAAGAGGCTACTCCGGGTCGGATGATGGAGCTTGCGGCAACGAGTGTGAGATAGCTCTCACATCCCAACTTTTTCAGCAGTTGCCGCATGGCCGGGGATTCGATGTAAAAACAACCGATAGTTTCTCCTTTTTTTAATTTTGCATTGATTTTCGGGTCTTTCATGAAGGAGCTGACCGCATGGATATCCAGTTTAGTTTTCTGATTTTCGAGTACCAGCCGCACTGCTTCTTTAATATGTCCTATGCCTCTCTGGCTCAGAATATCGAATTTTTCATATCCGAGAGATTCGGCTTCATACATATCCCACTGTACAACAGGCATACCCTTGGGCGGCAGATCCAGTGCGGTATAATAGGTGATGGGTTCTTCAGAGATCAGCACACCTCCTGCATGGATGGAACGCTGGTTGGGCATATGCTGCATCATGCTCTGAATGGCCAGTATTTTAGCGAAAGTCGGGTTGTTTCGATTTTGTACCTGTTTTGTAGGATCGGTGAAACTGTCAATTTCCTGGGCCGGCAAGCCCATCACTTTGCTGATTTCGCGGATGATGGACCGGTCTTTAAAGGTGCTCATCGTTCCGAGTAATGCGGTGTTATTACTGCCATAACGTTTAAATATATAGTCCTGCACATCTTCCCGTTCATCCCAGCTGTAATCGATGTCGAAGTCGGGCGGACTACTCCGCTGCCGGTTCAGAAAGCGTTCAAAATACAGGTCGAGTTCTATCGGATCCACATCCGTGATGCGCATACAGTAAGATACGATGCTGTTTGCCCCTGAGCCCCGCCCGATGTGGTAATAGCCACGTGCCATCGAATAGCGGATGATGTCCCAGGTGATCAGAAAATAGGCAGAGAAATGCAGCTCATCAATAACCGCAAGTTCTTTCTGTACCCGTTTTAAAGCTTCCTTGTTCGAGCGGCCATAGCGGTATTCCATCCCTTCAAGGGCAAGTTTTTCGAGCAGGGCTTTATCATCTTTTGCCGATCCGGTAAATGTTTTTCGGTTCTTTGAGCCCTTTTCAAAGCTGCTACTGCAGTCGTTCATCAGCTTCTCGGTATTACTAATAATGAAGGAATAGCCCTCATAACGTTTTTTCAGCTGATTAGGGGGAAGGAATACATCATCCACATCGCAGCAGTCATTTTTTCCGATCTTGGAGAGCAGGGTGTTCAGGTCTATTCCTCTTAAATAGGTATGCAGTCGATGCTCGATCTTATTGCTGACAGTTACGCTATGCAGCGCCACCAGCTTTTCCCTGATTCCTGATAATGGCTTCCCGAAAAGACTGTTCAGATCCCGGTAGGGGATACCCAGAAATTCATTTTCTTTCAGATCGCGGTGTTCGGAGCTGTATGGATATATGATATAAACATTCTGAAAATCCCATGGTTTGTCGGGCAGCTCCATACTGTTCAGATTGTAAAAACTAAGAAAATCATTCAGTTCTTTCATACCCTCCCTGTTGCGGGCGATTCCGATAAACAGAAGTTTGAATGATCTTCTGAACTCAATACCTGTAATAGCTTTGATGCCCTTGGCCTGGCATTCCCTGATGAATTCCATCGCTCCTGTAGAGTTATTGATATCCGTAAGTGCCATTTGTTCTATCCCTATAATTTGGGCTTGCTCTGCCAGTTTTTCAACAGAGAGGGTGCCGTAACGCAAACTATATTGAGAATGAACATTCAGATACATGGCTCAGAGATTGATATCAATGCTGGATGCCAGTTTTACCGCCTTCTCTCCAAACCTGTTCCGGATGCGATCCATTGCCTGATAAAGTTTATACTGTTCTTCCGAAGCACCGTACAGACTGATTTGTTCATACCCGCTTACCAGTTGCGAAAGTTTAACTCCAACAAGACGAATTAGCATACGCCGGTTGTATAAGGTATCAAAAAGTTCCTTTGCTTTGTCAATCAGGAAGGAATCCAATGAGGTGTATGGGATTCTTGCTTGCCGCGTATGGGTTTCAAAATTGGAATAGCGGATGGTTACGGTGATACAGGCAGCCAGTTTTTGCTGTGATCTGAGCTGAAAGCAGATATCCATGACCATAGAACTGAGCAATTGTTTGATCTTTTGGGTATCAATGCTGTCGTTCTCGAAAGTGCTTTGTGTTCCGATTGATTTTTGCTCACGGTAAGGTAGTACTGGCGAATTGTCGATACCACGTGCTTTTTGCCATAGACTTGTGCCATTATTCCCCAATACTCTGAATAATTGATCCTGCGGGATCTGAGCCAGAGTATAGATGTAGCGTACCCCCATTTCGCTCAGCCGGATATACGTTGCCTGCCCCAGGCCGGGAATTTTTTTAATGGATAGGGGGTTTAGAAAAGGCTGAACCTCATCTTTCGGAACCTGCCGCTCTCCGTTTGGCTTACACTCGTTGGTGGCGATCTTTGAAACTGTTTTATTGACCGACAGACCGAAGGAAAGGGGAAGTCCGGTTTCTTTCATTACGTATAGCCGTAGTTCATGGGCAAATTTCATGCAGCCATAAAAGCGATCCATTCCGGTCATATCGATGTAATGCTCATCAATAGAAGCCTTTTCAAGCAAAGGAACCCGCTCCTGCAGGATGTCGGTTACGATATGCGAATACTTGCTGTATTCATCCATATTGCCGCGTATGAAGATCGCATGCGGACAAAGCTGCCGGGCCATCCGTGATGGCATAGCCGAGTGGATTCCGAATTTCCGGGCTTCATAGCTGCAAGATGCCACCACCCCCCGATCGGAACCACCCCCGATAATTACCGGTTTCCCGATCAGGGAAGAGTTTTTCAGGAGCTCTACGGATACAAAAAATGCATCCTGATCGATATGAATAATGTGCGTGTCTTTTGACATAATTTATTAGCAGGGGCAACAAATTTATGCTAAAATTTTTAGTAAAATGAAAAATAGTTTTATAATTAACAAATTGAGATCATTAGCAAATGAGCAAATGGGGAGTAGGAAATGGAGTTTGAATGGAACTCGGATTTCACTAACCAACTAAGCAACTTTTATTCAAAAAATCGCAAAATAAATTAGGTGCAAAAGAAAAAATGATTTATAATTGTCTACTAAATCCATAGAATTTATAATTTTTTAAAATAAAATAAGATTTAGCATTAATAATAGTTATAAAAGCATTGAACGAAGTAAAAGGTAGGGTAGTTTCCCAAGAGAGGCGATGGAAGAAAATTGCCTATTTATCATTATTCAGTCTGGCGATACTCTTTATTGTGTACGCAGTGTATTCCTATGTTTCTTACCCGGCAGTTCTTGTTTTAGGTAAAGAATTGTCGGCACAAATTGATGATAAATTTTTATGGATGTTGCTTGTAGGCTTTTTAGCCCAGATGGTTGATGGTGCTTTAGGTATGGGTTATGGGGTTGTATCTACCACGCTTTTATTATCAGGGGGCATGAACCCGGCAGTAATTTCCGGCAGTATTCATACTGCAGAAATGTTTTCAAGCGGAGCATCGGGCTTTAGTCATTATCGTTTTGGCAATGTGAACATGAAGCTGTTTAAAACGCTCTTGATACCGGGGGTTTTAGGGGCAATTGTTGGAGCTGTATTTCTGGCTTATGCCGGAGAAAATTACGGTCAGATTATCCGGCCTATCATCTCGGTATACACGATGATTCTTGGAATAAGAATCTTAACAAATGCATTCAAAGAGAATCGAAAGGCACAGAAAGTGAAACGTGCCGGATGGCTTGCTGGTGCAGGTGGATTTCTTGATTCTTTCGGGGGAGGAGGCTGGGGTCCACTGGTCACCAGTACGCTCATTTCCAAGGGACGAACCCCGAAATACGTCATTGGTTCGGTCAGTTTAACCGAGTTCTTTGTTACCATGGCAAGTGCGCTCACTTTCTTTATTATTTTGGGAGTAAGCCATTGGCAGACTATTCTTGGATTGATTATAGGGGGTGTAATCGCTGCCCCAATTGCGGCAAGGTTTGCGGGTAAACTGCCGATTAAAAAAATGTTTATCGGTGTTGGCGTAATCGTAATTATTTCAAGCCTACGGATTATTTGGAATTCTATTGATAAGTTATTTTGAATCTGGGAATGAGAGAATTGGCGAATTGGGAATAGCAAATGGAATGGAACTCGAATTTTACTAATCAACCAATCAACCAACATACACAGGCTTTATTACTGTAAACAGGTAATTAAATGAGAATTTTAACGGTATTGATGCGCAAAACGTTAAAATTTCAAATTGTTATTGTAATTTTGTTGCAATAACTTGGTTAAGTATGCGAAAAAAAATGTATTGTTTTCACAGTATATGTTTAACACGTTAGCTTTCAACCCAGCCTATGCAGGAAGCAGGAACGTTGTAACTGCAAATGTGCTTTACAGAAACCAGAGGGTAGGCATTGAGGGGGGCTCCGGAGACTGGAACATGCTTAATTTATTGATGTACCTTTTGCCAATGAGAGCTTGTGTTTGGGGGTTCAGTTAATGAGTGATGGGGTTGGAATTAAAAGAACTGTAGGTATGGTATTGAGTGGATCCTATCGTATTCCTATTAACGAGGGATTCTTTCATTTGGATTACGGGGAAGTATGAATAATTATTTTGCGGGTTTCTCAAATGTTAATATTGATCCTTACGGACCTGTGCCTGCTATGGCTTTTGGCGTCGATGTAAACAAAACCTTGTATAATTTTGGTTCAGGGGCATATTACAGAAACAATCGCTTTTATGCTGGTCTATTATTTCAGGAGTTTGTCAGGAACAGGTTGAATGATGGCATAATTAATGTGAATGATATTACTGCAAGACAATCTAAACATGCTTATTTTGCAACAGGTTATACTTTTTCATTGGGCTTTGATTTTAACCTAAGGACTTCTGTACTTGTAAAGGGTGTTAGAGGTGAACGTGTTCAGGGTGATTTTAATGCTACTTTATGGGTCAAAGAAGTTCTTGAAATTAGTGCTGAATATCGTACCAGAGTAAGTTTAGGGTATGCTTTCGATAAGAGTACTATTAATATAAGAACATATAATTCCGGAAGTCATGAGTTTATGTTGAGGTATGACCTTTCTTTTGATAGGAACAAAGTATTAGCACCCAGATATTTTTAATCTGGAGGATTTGAATTATGCGATTAAGGAAATTATTTACGATTATCTGCTTATCAGTTTTGCTGTTTCTGGTCTTACCATTTGCAAAAGCACAGCCGGTTGATAATAATCCGTTGTTAAGAAAGGCTATAACTAAATATCAGTCCCTTAGTTTTGCTGATGCGATAAAGGAACTTAAAAAGGTTTTAGCAAAAGATTCCGGGAATGTTGCCGCAATGGAGATGATGGCAGGTAGCAATAAAAATATTAAAGATTATGATGAGGCGCTACATTGGTATAGAAAATTATGTAAGCTTAGTAGTATCAAACCGGAATGGGCTTTAAATTATGCTGAAGCCTTGGCTAATAAAGAGAAGTATGAAGAATCAGAGCAATGGTATCGTAAATTTTTGAGTATGAAACCCGGCGATCGCAGGGCCGATGCATTTTCGAGAGCAAATTTGAGCTCTTTCTCAAAAAATGCGGGTGATTACATTGTAAAGTTTTCAAGTATTAATACAGACGCTTCAGAATACTCACCAATGTATTATAAAAACGGGTTGATCTTTGTCAGCAATCGTGCACAAAAAATCAAATTTGTTTTTCAGTGGGATCGTACCTCTTATTCAGATTTATACATCATGGATAATCTTGATGATATTAATGAGGCGGACCCCGATAGTGATGTTGCTGCCAATTCAGGCACTGATAGGTCTAAATTGCATCTTATTTCTTCATCTAAAGTTGAAAATAAACAAGACAGCTCCGAGCCTTACCTGTTAAGAGGCAAAGTTAAGAGTAGCTTTCATGAGGGTCCTTCAGTTCTATTGCCTGAAGGAAGTTTACTTTTTACGAGGAATAATTTTGTGAGTGGAAAGGCAGCAGTTAGTAATAGCGGCGTTAATAAATTAAAACTTTACACAGCATCCGGGTCAAATTGGAATAAAATCACTCCTTTTCCTTACAACAATAATGAATATTCTACCGGACATCCAACGATTTCTTCGGATGGTCAAATATTGATTTTTGCTTCAGATAAACCAAGAGGATTTGGAGGTACTGACTTATACTACAGTGTTCGTACTAGTGGAAGTAAGAAATGGGGCCGACCAACTAATTTGGGTCCTAAAATTAATACTGAAGGAAATGAACAGTTTCCATTTCTGCATAAAGATGGCAAACTCTATTTTTCTTCAACCGGACATGCTGGTTTAGGTGGACTAGATATTTTTGAGGTGGTTCTAAAGGATCTTAAAGCAGTAGGAACTCCTAAAAATATGGGAATAGACATTAATTCTTCTTCCGATGATTTTGGCTTGATAATGGACGATTCTCTAAAAACCGGATTTTTCAGTTCCAACAGAAGAGGAAATGACGATATTTATGAATTTACCCGAACGGTATACACCGTGGTTCTGAAGGGTAAGGTGATCGATGGAGGATCGAATGTTGCATTGCCAGGAGCCAGAGTGCTTCTTCGGAATAATGGGCTGACAGACACTCTTTTTGCAGATAATGATGGAGAATTTACGCAGGTTCTTTCAAAACAAACTGATTATGAATTAAGTGGAAGACGCATGTCCTATGTAAGCCGTCAAAGTTTTCTGAGCACTACTGGCATCACTACTGATTCTACATTAAATGTTCTTATTAAATTAAATAAGACAGGCAATGTTCAACAATGGGTGAACGACAATTGCGAAGTATTGAAAAAGACTTTTAGCCTTGAGAGTATTTATTATGATTTTGATAAGTATGAAATTCGCCCCGATGCTATCCCGGCATTAGATAAACTGGCGCTTTTAATGCAAAAAAATCCCGAAATCAGTGTAATTTCTGCGAGCCATACCGACAGCAGGGCAACAAATAATTATAACAGGGAACTTTCGTTAAGAAGAGGTGAAGCTGTACGTTCTTATTTGATATCCAAAGGGATTGATGGAAGTCGGATTGAAGTGAATTATTATGGCAAAAGCAGGCTGGTAAATTCATGCGTGGAAGGCGTTAACTGTCCGGAATCGGAACAGCAAATGAATAGAAGGACTGAGTTTGAAGTTATTTTGAATGGAGTGAATATTTCCCAGTTGAATTGCAAAGAATAAGGGATATTGTCAGTCTTTTTATTAGCATATAATCAATAATTTCTTTCTCTTTAAACAACCTTCCTAGTTATGATATTCTTGAAATGAGGAGGCTTAACTGGTTCCTGAATTAATTCTTCATTTTTTCCAATCATAGAAAGCACTAAGAGATCCTTGTTGCGTCATGAAAATATGGGTTGGCATTGTTACTTAAATTCTTGCCTGATCTTTACAATTCTCCGATAAGATTAAAACTTAGAGAATGAGGGGCATTTTGCATTGTTGATTTTTTGTCTCTATACACATATAATCAAATTTTTGTATAAGAGTCCTACGATTATCCGGCTTTAGCCAGTAATGACCCATTAATTATAAATTGGAGCTAATACAAGTCTTTTTACCATAGGGGTGAAGGAACTTTGTCCATATCTTAAGTGTAGGAACCATCCCCGGCAAATTTTGAACAACTCTCTCATAACATCAAGATACGTGGGTTGAAAGATGTTAAACTTGTAAATAAAGGGGACGGAGGTAGTTCAAGGACAGAAAAACTTTATCAAGCTCATTCGAGTATTCATTGTCAACAATATTATCGCTATCGTTTATTGTAAGATGGCTATGTCTCTTCTAAAATGTCGGATTGCATAAAAATGGGATGCGGTATTGCTTGCATGAATTTGTTCGTGTTTATGTAGAATAATTATCTTCGAATTTCAGGTTTGAAATATCACAATTATCAACAATCACATAGACCAGAAATTTCATGTAATTTAATTCAAGGATAGAATTTACTGCTGCAGGAATAAAATCAGTCTGCTCATATTGCTTTGCCAATTACTGCATAGTCAATTGCGCCATCCGATGGAATGTCGAAAGAGTATTTTTTAGTTCAATAACAATCTTGTAAAAAAAGAGTACAGGTGGCAAAAGAAGATTGCATCCGATCATTACCTGGAGTATTATCCTAAAAATTTAATGTGATATGATACAGCCTATGATTCTAACACGTTTGCATGATCAATTTGCACTTTCGGTTTACCTTCTTGCTTCACTTTATTAAGAATCCAGCCAATAAATTGGCCATTCAGATTTGTCAGGAAGTTAATATGCTGATTCTTAATTTCATTTAAAGTTTGATCAGCCTCAAATACACTTAAGGTTTTATCGGTGAAAAATATCCATTCTTTGGCTTTGTTGAGGGCATCTAGTGGAGGTGTCTCAACCAGAATTACATCAAAATGAGAACGTAATTGTTCAAGTCTTTTGATAATTGTTTCTTCGTCACTTACTTCCAATAGTGATTTGTCGCCACCTCTGTTTCCCATAACAATTATTCCGGGATTAAAATTGATCCCTCCCAAATCCCCATCATGCAGAAAATCTTCAAGGAAAAGTTTCGTGTTAGAGTTCCTGGTAATTGAAGGATTATCGAAATTTCCATCTATAAGCAAAACTTTCTTATTCACCATTACATAGGTGTATGCGATACAGGCTGAAATCAATGTTTTTCCTTCACCATCACTGATACTGGTAATACTTAAAACCTGCCCACGATCTGAAGTCAGAGCAAGTTCACGGTATACTTCAAAGCGGGTAGACCTCAGTTGCTTTTTGAATTCACGCATCTCTGCAGTTCCATGTAAATTTTTCCAGATTTCTGTCAGATTTAAGGTAGACTTACCCACTAAACTGAGGTAACCAAGAACCGGTGATTTGGTGAGTAATACAAGATCTGCCGGACGCCGAATACGATTATCCAGGAAATACATAACAAATAGAATAATTACACAAAAAATACCGCTCAAAATCCCGCTTGTGATAACCAAGAGTATTTTTTTAGATGGAAGCGCTGCACCTGGCATCGCCACTTGGGTTTGCCGAAGTTTCACAGGGAATTCAGCTTCCATCGTTACTTTGTTGTATTGTGCCAATAAATCCTGATATTCTTCGCTTACTGTTTTGATATTCTGCTCATAAGTTTGAATGATGGCTTCATGTGGAACCAGCTGCTCGAATTTTTTACTCATTACAGCAAGCTGATTTTTTAATGAATTCAATCCATAAACAGTACGGTCAAGTTCAATCTGAAGATCCAGCTTTTTTTGTATTAAAGCAGCTTTGGAATTTATTGGATTGTCTGTGTATTTATCAGAGATTGTGTTAATTTGGGCACTAATAATCCGTTGAAGTGAATCAATCGAGCTTTTGTATCGTTCATCAAAATCACTTTTTATGTATTTGTCCTGAAGGGCGTTCATTTGTGCCTTTGAACGTATAATCTTCAGGTTAATATCAGTAAAAGTAGATTCCATATTACGTCGGTCAACCGGATCAAACCTTTTGTCAATATTGGCGATGGTTCCTTTTAATGCTACAATATCTTTTTCAGCCTGCTGGATTCTCGATTCATAGTCAGCTGTCTGCGCATAGATCTGTGTGGATTGTTCACTGAGATTAAGTATTTTGTTTTCTATTTTATATTCACGCAGACTGCTGATCCTGGCTTGAAGGGAGTCCGATTTAACTTGCAACAGATTTTTCAGGAAGTTAACAGAGGAACGCTGATTCTCTTTTACCAGAATTGTGTAATAGTCGGTAAATTCTTTGGAAAGTGAATTGACTACAAATGCGGATAGCTCTGAATTTTCAGATTGATAATCAATGAAAATAAAGTCTGTAGTTCCTGCACGATAAATCAGAATATTCCTCAGCAATGACATATAGTCGTAACCCATTGAACCAAGAATACGGTGCAAACCGTTTTCATCATCATTTTTTAGATTTAACCCTTTTTTTTTGCTGTATTTTTCTTTGAAGACGCTTAAAGCATGTTTTTTTGCTTCAAGGTTCAAAGTTTTTAAAAGTTCGCTAGGCTCTCTGAGAGGCTTGCTGCTCAGATCATGAATGATTAGTTTGTAAGAAACCAGATCGATCATGCTTTTTGAATTCATGACCTGCACCATATTGATAAATTTCTGGTTTATTCTTGATTCCTGTAAAACACTGGCTTCTGAAAGGGCTATTTGTTGAGTTTCGTCAACGATACCTGTTGCTATTTGGGCTTGTGCAGGATAAACATCTGGAAGATTACGCACAATATAGAAGGTAACCATGACCGTGATAAGCGGTATAGTGATTAATACTATTTTATAGCGTAGTAATAAATCGACGAATTTTTTTAATCCTTGCATACGATCATCTACTGTATTTCTTCGATCTTTTTTGTCAACAACTCTTCAAGAGATGCTCTGGCGATTAAAAAATTTGATTCTGCAGCAATTTTAGATTGCAATGCTCCAGAATAGGACATTTGTGATAAAGTATATTGCTGGAAAGTTATTTCACTTTTTTCATATCTGGTTTTGAAATCATTACTGACATTCAATGCATCTGAGCTTAATTTAGTTTGAAGACGTAAATTTGATAGTGCCTGAACATATGTAAAATAACGTCGTTTTACTTCAGTTTCAATGGTCAGATTGTATTCATCAAGATCATACTGAGCCAGCTTTACACTTTCTCTAGCTTGTTTTACATTCCCGGGTTTTTGAAATAAGGCGCTCAGTTTTAAATTAAATGCAACCTGATATCCGTTAAACAATCTTGCAGCTCCAAGATCCAATGTGTTATCGGGATTATACAAGTAAGTGAATGAGAAGGCATCGAGCCATGATAATTGCTCTTGTCCTAAGGTTGTTTTAGCAACTTTTATCCTGCCTTCAAAACTATTCATTCGGGGATAATTTTCTTTTGCGGTAGCAATTAGTTTTTCGAGAAAGACATAAGAGATCTCTGTCATCATTGTTTCCTGGGACCTAGCCGAATTACCCAGAAGAAGTAAACATAACGTTGCTAATAAAAAGTATCGTTTTAACATATTTTAAAATTTTTCCTTATACAATACAACTGGCAGTGTTTTTATTAGTATTTGAAAATCTAACCAGAATGAATATTTTGATACTTAAGAGATATTAAATTTTTTCTGTTCACGCTCAGAAATGTCTCTTTTTTCTTTACTTTTTATTTGCAACAGGCCTGCAACACCTGCCGAACCCGTAAGACGCTGTAGGCAGTCATTAGATGTTTCCAATTCTGCTTCATAAAGTGGCAAGGGTATATTCCCTTCCAATGATATATCTCCTTTTAAAACGTTAAAAAGCTGAGGTAATTCGTCTATACTTGTTCTTCTGATGAATGAACCCAGTCTTGTTATTCTTGGATCATCAAGTAAATTCACAAATATAGACCGTTTGTTTTCATCATCCCCAGCAGGCAATTCATCTTTAGTTAATCGATTGAGGTTTGATAAATTTTCTGATTGATTGTCGGCACTAACCCGCATGGACCTGAACTTGTAGAAATCAAAGATGTTGTAACCGGTACCTAAGCACTTAAATATTGAAAATATATTAAGCATTAAGATAAAAATTGGTTAAGTTTCATATAGATAACACAACAATGCTTGTGCCAATTTCTTTATATTGGATTTATGCAGTAAAATAGGTCATGTGTAGAAAATATACCCAATGCTGTGTAGAAAATATTCTACAATAATGGCAATATTTTAACCTAAAATTTCCGTTATGCTATTGGAATAACCGAAATTAATCAATTTTTCAAAATTGATTGTGCAATAAATTCCATAAATAACCTCTTTAAACCAAATTAATCCGATAGGAAACCAAATTTTTTGGCTAACAAATCATTGGTTAAAGGATTATACTTATTTCGCTGCTAATGGATAGCCCTTATCTACCCAGTTTTGTTTAAGATTGGTAGGTAAGTTCAGCAGTCTTCCATTTTTGAATCCCAGGTTTTTTAAAAGGGTCACTGCCGGACGAATGTTAGGGCATCTTTCAAACGGACAGCAACCGCAATAAACTACCAAAAATGTACTTTTTGGTAATTTTGATAAGGCATTATTTAACTTCTGGAGATTCTCCTTTTCACTAACTCCACCCATATTAATTGCACCTTTTATATTATCAACAACTCCGATATTAAATATTTTAGGTTGATTTGCTTTTGGATTGGCAATGATTGTAGCCAGAGCAGTAGGCTCGATAAGATCCTTTTGAGTCCAGTTATCTTTTTTATCCAAAGCTTGGTTTGACCTTATAGTACTTTGGGCAAAACTCAAACTGCTTACAAATACTGAAAATAGAAGGGTTAACATCAGAGTTTTCATATGGTTAATTTTGGGATTTTAAAATGGCTAATTCTTATGCGATGTTTGTATATGTTTAAAAAACGCTTATTTATCTGCTTATTGTATTTATAAAATTAAGCATTTCTTTTGTATCATAATCTGCCATTCCACTATGTTGATACACGATATCTCCATTTGGGCCTACGATCAAGGTGGTTGGAAGCGTACCGCTAAATATATTTTCAGGAATAGCCGATACTGTTGAATATACCTTCAGTTGGTAATTGTGTTTTGTCATAAAATTTACAGAGGATGTCATTTTATTATCCACATCCACCATAATAAAATTGACTTTATTCTTATGGGATATCTTTGATTTTAATGAATTTATAGAAGGCATCTCGGCACGACAAGGAGGACACCACGTTGCCCAGAAATTGATAAAGTAAACTTTACCTTTATTTTCGGCTAAATTAAGAATATCACTATTTTCCGATTTGAAACTTAGATCGTAAGGAATAGATTTGTTTTTTGTCTGGTTGCCGGATGGAGCCTTGGCATTGTATAGTCCGGTACTCATCAGCCCTTGTATTAAAATTGTTCTGGCATCTACACTGAGGAAAATAATAAGTGCCGCTGTTGCGAATAGAATATTACTGATATTTGATTTGATAAATTTTAATAATCCCATTTCAGCTCCATTTGATTTCGGTACAATTTAGTAAGCCAGTCTAAGTTCTTCTGTAACATTAATCACAGTATTTGATTAAACCCTAAAAAGCAAGCCTAAGTAAGCAAAAAAGTTCAATATTATGTACAGTATTTTCTACAGTTTGATGCCAATTGCTTGTTAAAATCTATTTATTTCAATGATTGATTTATAATAAATGAAAATCATTTACAGGTCATTTACCCTTTTTTAAAGCCTTTTTTAAGATAATTAAGTCAATATCAATTGCTTGTTCATAACACATAAACAGTTGGTCTGATTTTCGAGTACAAATGATTAATCTATTTAATATAAAGCAATATGGTGAAAAGCAAAATAGCCGCGGTAAAAGACTGGATCAAAGTAATGGGATTTGAGTTAGTAAAATCTCATGACTTGAGCGGCGACGAAGTTAAAATTAACTACTACAATCTGGGAAATTTTGGCATCTATGAGGAAATATCCACTAAAAAGTTGGTAGGACACGCAAAAATCGAAAAAATGCGTTTTATTTCCTGGACTCCTTGGGGGATTGATTTTGAGGTTAGTTCTTTAAAGGAGCTAATCGCTGCCTACCAGGATTCTAAAAATCTAAGTCCTGAGATCGATTAATTAAATGTTTCTTTTAAATTTAATTATACTTCCGGACCGTTTAAACGCCATTTTTTAAAATAAATTGAGACAATTCATCAATGGGATGCTTCAAGATTTTACCCACTTTAATCTGGTTTGATTCGCATAGTTCTGTCAATATATCAGAAAAATGAAAAGCAATTGAGCCAACAAAGTGACAAGTCTGTTCTTTATAATCGGAATATGATTTAATGTTAGTTTCAATGAATTCTGTAAAGCCTTTTTTCAGAGTATCAATAACAAAGGGATGGCTCAGGTTTTCGCTTAAAAAAGGTGCAAAAGATGTCAGATAGAAATTTGGTGATGGTTGTTGATAAACGTATTTGAGAATCAATTCTTTATCGATTTTGTATTTGGCAGCAAATTTCTCTGAAAGATCCCGTGGCATTTTTCCATACAAATAGCTGGTAATTAATTGCTTTCCCAGCCATGTCCCGGAGCCTTCATCACCCAGAATATAACCAAGACCATGTTTACTTTCATAGATTTTTGACCCGTCGAAATAAGTAATATTAGAACCGGTACCAATTATACAGCAAATACCCTTTGATTTACCGGTAGTAGCATAAATTGATGCAACAATATCAATATCAACGCTTACAAAGGCATTTTTAAACACTTTAGTCAGTGCATTTGAGATTTGCTCCCGTCTATCAGGGCTTGAGCATCCTGCGCCAAAAAAGTAAATTTCTTTTACTTTATCTGTATATGGAAGTATTTCCGGAATGTTCTGGAATATTTTGACAATATCTTTTTCCGACAAAAAAAAAGGATTAATGCCACTTGTTCTGAAGGGGATTTGTTCAGTATTTGAGAGTGTTAATATCCAGTCGGCTTTGCTTGAGCCGCTATCTGCAACTAATAACATATTTAAATATCCTGTAGAATTTGACTTGTGAGTGGTTTGCTGATAAACCTGGTCACCAAATGATTTTCTTTTACCCTTTTGATATCTTCTGGATCGAGGGAAGATGTCAGAACGTAAATTCTAATTTTATCGGGACCCAGGTCAGGAAGATCCATCAATGCTTTAAGAAATTCAAATCCATTCATTAAAGGCATTCTCAAATCCAAAAAAATGACTTCAGGCAATTCCTTGCCTTCAAGATATAAATCCCTGATATAATTAAAAGCTTCTTTTGGTGACTCGATTACGGTAATAGACTCTGCAAAATTGTCATTATCTAATATCTTTCGGTTGATCAGATTGTCAATATAGCTGTCATCTATTAATAATAAACTTTTGTATTTGAAAGTAATCATCTAATCAAAATTACTAATTCTTTACAATTAACCAAGTTTATTGAGTTTTACTGAAGATTTAGTCTTCCTGATAACTGCATAAGGCCCACTTCTGCCAATTTAGCTTCAAATTGCGCATTTGTATAGCGTGCATTTGCATCAATATAGTTTCGTTGAGCTTCTCTGAATTCAAGTGGTGCAACACTACCTAATCTGAATTTTTCAAGTGTTATATTGATATTCTGCCTTGCTACTTCCAGATTCTGCCGCTCAAGCTTTACTAATTGAAGATTTGTCTGATAGGTTTGAAACAAAGAACTTAACTGTGAAGTTATTGATTGATTCAGTCTATCATATTGCAGTTGATTGTTCTCTATCTGGAGACTTGCATTTTTTTCTGTCCTCTTCTGTAAAAAACCATTGAATATATTTACCGAGGCAGTAAGGCCATAGTTCAAACCTCTTCCAGTTGAATTTCTTGCGAAACCAAGTTCAGAGTATGATCTATTAAAGTTGTAGCCCATAATCATATTGATGTTTGGATACCGATTCGCTTTCACTTCTCTGAGGTTAATTTCAGAAATCCGTTTATTTATCAATGCGGATTGTAATGATGGATTCAATTGAGATGCTGAATTAAGCAGTTCTGGAAGTAAGAGGTTATTACCTATAATAATGGTATCCGTAACTGAAAAATCAGTGTTTAAATCCCTGGCAAGAAGTTCATTAAGCCTGATTTTAGTATTCCGGTATTGGTCAATTTGCCTTAAAAGGTTCGTGGTGTCGGTGTTCAGATCTACAGACGCAGCGAGTACTTCCAGTTTTGCTGCTTTTCCTATGGTATATCTGCTTTCGGAATTGCGAAGTCGGATTCTCGAAATTTCAAGAGCCCCGGTCAGTGCTTCAATTTGCTGCTGTTGCTGTACCAAGTCATAATAGTTGTTAATTACATCCGCAAGTGTTGTCTGTATAGCTAATTTGAAATTTGCTTCACCCAGGTTTTCAAGTTCTTTAAGTCGGTCGTATCTGGCGAACATTTGAAAACCGTCAAAAACCTGCCAGTTCACTACCGGACCATAAACCATATTAGAATTTCTCGCCCCGCTTCTTTCCTGAACTATTCCATTCGATAAGGTTTGTTTGGTATTTAAAAGTGTATTATTTGTACTTAAATTTCCTGTTACTATAGGAATCATACCGGCATTTGCTCTGTTTACATTAATTTTTGCCTGTTCAACCTCATTTTTATTCAACTTAATATCATAATTGTTTTCTAATGCTGTTTGTACGGCTTCTTCCAGGCTAAGTCTGTTCTGGGCATAAATTTTCGAAATCTGCAGCAGGCATATAATAATTAGTAGTGGACCGTATTTAACTATTTTTCTGTTCATATATGTTAATATCCTAATGATAAAGCCTTTAGATACCAAAATCTTAGTGTATTTATTAGCTGTTAATCAATTCTGCTTCAAAGACTGGCTTTGTTTCTGCCATTCCGGTAATTTCCGGGAGGGGTTTATGTTTTTTGGACCACATTGAATAAACTGCAGGAATTACATAAAGTGTAAGAATTAAAGAGAATAATGTCCCTCCAATAATTACAATACCCATACTCATTCTACTTTTTGCTGCTGCGCCCAATGCCATGGCTATTGGTAAGGCACCCAATGCAATAGCAAGACTTGTCATAAGTATTGGTCTAAGCCTTGCGACTGATGCCTCGATAATAGCTTCAGCCAATGGCATTCCCTGTTCTTTCAACTGGTTTGCAAATTCAACAATCAAAATGCCATTCTTCGTGACTAGTCCGATGAGCATGATTGTCCCAATTTGACTGAAAATATTCCAGGTCTGACCAAAAAGCCAGAGTGAAAGAAATGCACCGGCTACCGCCATAGGAACAGTCAGAATAATGATAAATGGATCAATAAAACTTTCGAATTGAGCGGCAAGTATCAAATAAACCAGTAATAACGCCAATGCGAATGCAAAAAGGGTATTGGATGAACTTTCTCTATAATCACGCGATTCTCCTCCAAGATCGGTGGTAAAGGTATCATCCAATATTTTCGCAGCAGCTTTATCCATTACGTCAATTCCATCGCCAATACTTTTTCCCGGGGCTAATCCGGCCGAAACTGTTGCAGACATGAATCGATTATTATGATACAATTGTGGTGGAGTGCTCGTTTCCTGAACAGTTACTAGATTGTCAAGCTGAATGAGCTCACCTTTATTATTTCTTACAAAAATTGAAGTTAAATCCAGTGGGTCATTTCGGTCTGGTCGATCATATTGACCTATTACCTGGTATTGTCTGCCGTTCATCTGGAAATAAGCAAAACGTTGTCCGCTGAGTGCAAATTGAAGGGTTTGGGCAACATCAAGGATTGAAACTCCCAGATTCCTGGATTTCTCCCGGTCTATGGTAATATTGATTTCAGGTTTATTGAATTTCAGGTTAGCATCAGTTGCAGTAAAAGTGGGGTCCTGACTGATTTCATCCATGAACAAAGGTAATTTTTCACGCAGTTTATCAAAATTTGGTGCCTGTATGATGTAATTTACAGGTAATCCTCCCCGTCGTGTCACTGAAATAGTGGGCTGCTGGATCACAAAAACACGTCCTTGTGTGTAAGGTTTTGTAATTTTTGTCAGTTTTTCAGTGACTTGTGCCTGTGTAGTTTTACGCTCTGTAGGTTCACTCAAACGAATCCTCAAAAACCCGGTATTTGCGGCTCCTGAACCACTAAATCCCGGAGAGGTTACCGTCAGGTTAAACACTTTTTCAGGAATAGAATCTTCCACCAATTTAGAAAGCTCCAAGATAAAATTATCTGTATAATCATAAGAAGACCCTTCTGGAGCGGTAACCTGCATACTTACAGCTGCCCGGTCATCATAAGGCGCAGTCTCTTTTTGAAGAACTGTCCAAAAGAATGCGATTAGGCCAATACATATGGTAATTATGGGAAAAGCAAGCCATCGTGTCTTCATAAAACTTTTAAGGGAATTTCCATAACCTGTGGTCATTCCTTCAAAATATGGTTCAGTCCAGTTGTAGAATTTAGTCTTCTTTTTGTTTGCCTTCATCATATAGGCATTCAACATTGGAGTTAGAGATAAGGATACAAACGCAGATATTAATACAGCCGAACCAATTACCACTCCAAATTCCCGAAATAGTCGTCCGACAAATCCTTCAAGGAATATTACCGGAAGAAATACCGCTGCCAGAGTTACAGATATTGAAATTACCGCAAAAAATATCTCATTTGAGCCTTTGATTGCAGCTTCAATCGGACTGTAGCCTTCTTCAAGTTTTTTAAATATATTTTCTGTAACAACAATTCCATCATCCACCACCAAACCGGTAGCCAGAACAATAGCAAGCAGGGTAAGTACATTGATTGAAAACCCAAAAAGGTACATAATGAAGAAGGTAGAGATCAATGATACCGGAATATCAATTAATGGTCTGAACGCAATACTCCAGTCTCTGAAGAAAAGAAATATGATCAGAATTACCAGAATCAGAGAAATTAAAATTGTTTCTGCTACCTCAGTTACTGAGCGTTTTATGAATATTGTTGAATCCATTCCAATATCAGTCCTGAAATCTTCTGGAAGATCTTTTTTGATTTGCTCATACCGCTTATAGAATTCATTGGAGATTTCCAGGTAATTTGAACCTGGCTGCGGAATAAGACCCATTCCAATCATCGGTGTGCCGGATGAACGAAGCATAGTTTCCTCATTTTCTGGCCCCAAAACAGCAGTACCGATATCCCTCATACGAACGATGTTGTCGCCGGAATTTAGTATAATCAGATTATTAAACTCTTCTTCATTGGTCAGATTACCGAGTGTTTTTACAGATAACTCGGTGGCATTACCGGTTATTTTACCTGAAGGCAATTCTACATTTTCACGGTCAAGTGCATTTTTAACATCCAATGCAGTAAGACGATATGCGGCAAGTTTGGCAGGGTCAAGCCAAATGCGCATAGCAAAGCGCTTCTGTCCCCAAATTTGTATACCGCTTACTCCCGGGATTGTCTGTAGACGTTGCGAGATAACATTCTCCGCATAATCACTCAATTCCAGTTGATTTCGCTGATCACTTTGTAAAGTCATTGATATAATTGCTTCCGAATTGGCATCAGCTTTTGACACTACCGGAAGTCCGTCGATATCTTTAGGAAGTGATCTTACTGACTGTGAAACTTTGTCCCTGACATCATTAGCAGCTTCTTCGAGTTCTTTGTCAAGGTTAAATTCAATATTGATATTACTTGTGCCCTGATTACTTGAAGAGGACATATTTTTAATACCCTCTATGCTATTCAAAGCTTTTTCAAGAGGTTCAGTAATTTGTGATTCAATGATATCAGAGTTGGCTCCGGGATAGCTGGTCCGAACAGAAACTATTGGCGGGTCAATGGAAGGGAACTCCCTGACTCCTAAAAAATGAAAACCAATGACGCCGAAAAGAACCAAAAGCAGGTTCATCACGATTGCAAGTACTGGCCTTTTTATGCTGGTGGTTGATAAACTCATAAGATTATTTTCTGGTTTTATTTTAACGGTAACATTTCCGTTTAGCCTTGTATTAGTTTATAACCTTAACCTTTACAGGTATATCATTTTTTAAGGACATGATACCGCTCGTTAAAACGGTATCTCCAATATTCAATCCTGACAGAATCAAAACCGATTTATCAGTTCGGGTACCTGTTTCAACCAAAATTTCTTTTGCTTTGCCATTTGAGCTGATATAAACTTTCTTGCCCTGAAGCACTGGAATTATTGATTCAGTTGGTACTAAAATAGCGTCATTTACATTACTTAAAGGCAGGTCAATCTTAGCAAAAGACCCGGGAAGCAATTCACCATTGTTGTTTGAAGCTTTAGCCTTAAGTTGAAGCGTTCTGGTAGACATGTCTATTCCCGGTTCAATAGCATAAACTGTACCTGAGTAAGGCGTATTAGAGCCCGCAACTGTAAATGAGATTGGTGTATTTAGCTTAATTGTACCTGCATATTTCTCGGGAATTGAAAATAAAATCTTTACAGGGTTCGTGCTAACCAATCGGGCAATACTGCTCGATGGTGTGATATATTCCCCTGCAGAGATCGTTCTTAATCCAATTTTCCCACTGAATGGTGCACGAATTAATGTTTTAGCTAATTGAGCACGAATTAGTTGCGTTTGGGATTGCAAAGACCGTAACTCTGATAGTGCAACATCATACTCTTCTTTACTAATGGCCTCTTTTTCAAGTAATTTACCGGCCCGGTATTCTGTTTCCATTGCTAATTTTTGCCTCGTTAAAGCCTGTGAAAGTTGAGCCTGCAGTTCAAGGTCATTTATTTTCACTAATACTTTTCCTTTGGAAACATTGGTTCCTTCATTAAATTGAATATCAGTTACTAAGCCAGACACCTCACTTCTTATATCAACCTGTTCGTTTGCCTCTATGGTTCCTGCAATTGCAAGCGAGTTCGAAAAATTCTCAGCTTTGGTAACAATACCGTTAACCGTTAATACGGAAGCCGGCCCTCCGGGTCCACGACCAACACCTGCACCTGCACCTGCACCTACTTTTTGAGCCTTGTTCTTGTTCATTCTGTAAGCCACAAAAACTCCAATCAGGATGACAAGAATTGTGTAAACGATATATTTTGTTTTCATTTAGTTATAATTCTTTAATAAGGAATGTGTTTTACCCTGCAATTTAGGTGAGGGGTCTATTAAATTTTCTTGTATTGTATTGAGTACCTCGTTGAAGAGTTGCTTATTTGATTGACAGATATTATGAAATGCTCTTTCATTAAGTTTCATTATGGCCTCTTTAATTATTGGAATACTGACCTGCGCCAGTTTGGTTAATTTGATCAGTTGTTCCCTGCGATCAGTGGGATTCTTCTCACGGATAACAAAACCCTTTTCTTCCAGATAGTCCAAAATTGTTGCCATATAAGATTTATCAATATTTAAAATTTCTGCCAGTGCTTTCTGGGTTAGATTCTCATCATGGGAATCTAAAAGAATCAGCACATAGTGATATCTGTCTATTGATAACTGAGCAACCATTTTTGAAAGAGCGCTAAGATATTTTTTAGAGACGGCAATAAAAGGATTTGCTAAGGGTTCGAGCATAATAATTATGCAAATCTATTTTTATCATTTGTAATTAGTTGGATGTAGCAACTATTTTACTGAATATCAAGACCAAGATTAATTAAAATCCAATTCAAAACTTATTTTTGCAGTTAACCGATTATTTATAGCATTATGAAATTTCTGATTTCTCTAACTGTTTTTGCCTGTATGTCCGTCTCTATTATTGCCCAAAATAAAATCAATTTTGAGGTTTCATTCACAGAGCCTCAGGCTCATTATGCTGAAGTGCAAATGAATATTTCCGGGGTGAAAGCTTCATTTATTGATTTGAAAATGCCTGTCTGGACACCAGGATCTTACCTGATCAGAGAATTTTCAAAAAATGTAGAGGGTTTTAAGGCCTTTGATTCAAATGGGAAGGAAATTCCTTTTGAGAAGATTAATAAAAACACCTGGAGAATTAATTCGGCCAATTCTGATAAAATTAAAGTGAATTACAGGGTTTATTCTTTTGAAATTTCCGTGAGAACAAGTTTTGTAGATGAATCTCATGCTTTTTTATCTCCGGCAGGAATATTTATGTACCCCGATGGACAACTCAATGCATCATCAGAAATTAAAATAAACCCTTATAAAACATGGTCTAAAATCTCCACAGGGCTTGAATTGGTAGCTTCAAAACCTAATACTTTTTTTGCTCCTGATTTTGATATACTTTTTGATTCGCCATTTGAAGTTGGTAATCAGGATATATTTGAATTTGTGGCTGAAGGAGTAAAGCACGAAGTTGCAATGTATGGTGGGGGTAATTATGATAAAGAAATTCTTAAGAGGGATATTTCTAAAATCGTCACAGAGCAAACAAAGACTTTTGGAATTAACCCAAACAAGCGGTTTGTATTCATTGTTCATAATTTTAACTCTGGGGGTGGCGGGCTCGAGCATTTAAATTCAACAGTTTTAGGAGCCAGCCGTAATTCATACAATACAGAGTCCGGACTTTTGAGATTCCTCGGACTTGTTTCACATGAGTATTTTCATATTTGGAACGTAAAGCGTTTACGTCCGATAGCTTTAGGGCCTTTCAACTATGAACAGGAAAATTACACCAGAAATCTTTGGATCTCCGAAGGTTTTACAGCCTACTATCAGGATATCTATACCAAACGAGCTGGTTTGCAAAGTCCGGATCGTTATCTGATTTCACTGGCTGCCTCGATCAGCTCGGTCGAGAATCAACCTGGAAATCGTGTTGAAGCTGTGAGTGATGCGAGTTTTGATGCATGGATCAAACAATATAGGCCTAATGAAAACTCTGCCAATACTACAATTTCATACTACAGTAAAGGGTCATTAATTGCTTTGATAATGGATCTGGAAACTATTCACTCTTCACAGGCTAAAGTAGGCTTGGATGAAGTTATGAAGTCAATGTATGTTCAGTATTATTCAAAATTGAACCGAGGATTTACAGATGCGGAGTTTAAGGCAACTTTAGAAAAGATTGCAGGAAAATCTTTTGATGATGTGTATAAAGATTATGTCAATGGGGTAAAAACCATAGATTACAATAAATATTTTGGATATGCAGGATTTACTTTGATTGATGATGCTGCGAAGGGTAATGAGGCCTATTTAGGTGCAGGTACTGCTTTGAAGGATGGTAAAATCATGATCACAAATATTGTACGTCAGAGTCCGGCCTGGATAAGTGGTTTAAATGTAAACGATGAGATACTCTCAATCGATGGCAGCCGGATCAATAATGTGTCTGATCCCAGATTATCGGAATTGGATAGATTTTTAAGCAATAAAAAGCCAGGTGATAAATTACATATTACTATAAATCGTGACGGATTAATTAGGCAAATTGAACTGACCATATTAAGAAATCCAAATCACAAATTTAGAATCGCTTCTTTATCAGATCTTAGTGATGCACAGATTGCAGTAAGGAAGAGGTGGTTAAGGCTGTAATTAAACTACATAGCTACCGCTTAGATTGATATGAAAAGGCAAACTGCCCTTGTGTCGGAATGAACGTCCCAATGAAAAACTAGTCCGAGTTAAATAAACCTTGCCGAAGGACTTGGCTTTCGGCTATTTGTAATTTGAAATGGAACGCGATTTCTTTCCGGAACTAAACGGAGGAAAGGGCCGAACCAACCTATAATACACAGACATTGGTTTCATACATCAAATGTTATGGCTCAAAGACCTTATCTGACCAATTATTGCCACATTATACAACATTCCTTTACATAGAACTCAGGTTAAGTATTTAAATATTAAATCCCAAATAAGCCATTTTTTACAATAGTCTGATTTAATTCTTTGCATGGCTTCATGTTATTTTGCCTATTTTACTATATTACAGATTTAAATTATAGAAACCATGGTAGAAATTACACGGGTATTTGATCTTTTACAATATTCTCTTGAAATGCACCCTCAGGAAGATATGGTGGCTGCAAAGCAGAATGGGATCTGGAATAAATATTCAACAGAAAAATTTGTAGCCCAGGTTAATTCGGTTAGTCTGGGTTTGATTGCTTCTGGAATAAAAAAGGATGATAAGATAGCAATCATGTCTCCAAACCGTCCTGAGTGGAATATTTGTGATTTTGGGATCATGCAAATTGGAGCAACCCAAGTCCCAATGTACCCAACTCTTGCCGAAAATGATATTAAATTCATTCTCAAAGATGCAGACGTAAAAATAGTTTTCGTTTCTGAACTTGCATTATATGAAAAGCTAAATAATGTTAGAAAAACCGACGGACTTGATTTTAAGATTTTTAGTTTTGATAGTATTGAAGGTGTTCCTCATTTGAAGGAATTGATTGAGACCGGAGAAGGGGCAGAGCCTGTAGATCTTCAGGTTTATCGAGACAGGATCCTGCCTGAAGATTTGCTAACCTTAATTTATACATCCGGTACAACCGGTACGCCAAAGGGAGTAATGCTTACACACAGTAATCTGGTTAGTAATGTAATTTCATCTTCTGTAATGTATCCGCAAGGATTTAAGAAAGCTTTGAGTTTTCTACCACTATCTCACATTTTTGAGCGGATGGTGCTTTACATGTATTTTTATCTGGGAGTTTCAGTGTATTATGCACAAAGTATGGAAACCATAGCTGCTGATCTTGTGGAAGTTAAACCACATGGTTTTACTACAGTTCCTCGCTTACTTGAGAAAGTTTATGACAGGATCGTTGCTATAGGATCCGAGCTAACCGGAGTTAAAAAGGCTTTGTTTTTCTGGGCCTTAGATCTCGGACTAAGATATGAGATGAATGGAGCAAACGGTATTTGGTATGAGATACAGCTAAAATTGGCCAATAAGTTGATTTTCAGTAAATGGCGCGATGCTTTAGGCGGCAATATTCTAGCGATTATTTCAGGAGGAGCAGCATTACAATCACGGCTGGCACGGGTTTTCTGGGCTGCAGGAATGCCGGTTCTTGAGGGTTACGGACTTACAGAAACATCTCCGGTTATAGCAGTTAACGGATTAGATCCGGGAGCCACAAAATTTACAACAGTTGGTAAGGCCATTAAGGATATACAAATTAAAATTGCTGAAGATGGCGAGATATTATGTAAAGGGCCAAATGTGATGAAAGGTTATTATAACCGTCCGGATTTAAGCGATGAGGTTATAGATAAGGACGGGTATTTCCATACGGGTGATATCGGTGAATTACTCGAAGGTAAATACCTCAGAATAACAGACCGTAAAAAGGAAATATTTAAAACTGCAGGTGGTAAATACATTGCCCCTCAGGTACTCGAAAACAGGTTCAAAGAATCCCCTTACATTGAACAAATGATTGTTATTGGCGAAAATGAACGTTTTCCTACAGCGTTGATCTTACCTAACTTCCCTGCTATTTCTGCCTGGTGTAGCCGCTCACAAATTGCTTTCAGCAACAATGCAGACATGATAAAGGATCAGCGGATAATTGATAAAATTCAGTCGGTTGTTGATATTTTCAATAAAAATTTTGGAAATTGGGAGCAAATTAAAAAGTTTGAACTACTGACTGATGATTGGAGTATTGACGGTGGTGAACTTACTCCGAAACTAAGTCTAAGAAGAAAAGTTATTTTACAGAAATATAAAGATCAGGTTGAGAAAATATACAAAAATACATAGCGGCAGAGCGTTGAAGTTTTTAAGTACTAAGGCTTTTTTAATTGGTGTGAGTCTGGTTTTGTCAGGATGTCTTAGCGGAAGCCTGTCCAAAAACAATTCGGCTGAGTACAAAAATGGAATGGTGGTTTCTGCACATCCGTCTTCGTCAAAAGTTGGTTTGGATATCCTCAAGAAAGGTGGCAATGCAGTTGACGCGGCAGTTGCAGTTCAGTTTGCCCTGGCAGTGGTTTATCCCGGCGCAGGTAATTTGGGAGGAGGAGGGTTTATGGTCTATCGCTCGGCAAGTGGAGAACTTGCGACACTTGATTTTCGTGAAAAGGCTCCCTTACTTGCAAGCCGTGACATGTATCTGGATTCGGCAGGAAATGTCATTACCGATAAAAGTTTATACGGACATCTGGCAGCCGGTGTACCGGGAAGCGTAGATGGTATGGTTAAGGCTCATGAGAAGTTTGGTAAATTAAGCTGGAAAGAAGTTGTACAGCCCGCATTGGATCTTGCAAGAAATGGTTTCCCGATTACAGATAGTCAGGTAGAAGAATTTACAGAATTACAGGCAGAAATCAAAAAATATAATCCGGGTAAATCCTATTTCATAAAGGAGAAGTGGTCAAAAGGAGATTTTTGGGTACAAGAAGATCTTGCTAAAACGCTTGAACTGATTCGGGATAAAGGTCGCGAAGGCTTTTATGCCGGACAGGTAGCGGATTATATTGAAGCTGAGATGAAGGGCGGTGCTGGCCTAATCAGGAAAGAGGATTTAAAAATGTATCAGTCGCAATGGCGTGAACCCATAATTGGAAATTACAAAGACTATAAGGTTATTACGATGCCTCCAACCTCGAGCGGTGGAATTGCCATATTGCAGTTACTTAATTCAGTTGAAGCATTCCCTCTAAGAAGATGGGGGCATAATTCAGATTCTACAGTTCAGGTAATGGTTGAAGCTGAACGGAGGGTATATGCTGATAGGGCGAGCCACTTGGGTGATCCCGATTTTCACAATGTCCCTCAAAAATATCTGCTTAACCCAATATATTCCAATTATAGAATGCGAGATTTTAACTGGAATAAAGCCACTCTAAGTACGGATATTAAGGCAGGAGAGGTGCCAAAAGAAAGTGAGGAAACCACCCATTTTTCGATTGTTGATCGTGAAGGCAATGCGGTTTCTGTAACTACCACCCTAAATGGCGGTTATGGCTCAATGGTTTTTGTAAAAGGGGCTGGATTTCTTCTTAACAATGAGATGGATGATTTTTCAGTTAAACCAGGGTCTCCAAATATGTACGGACTACTAGGTGGAGAAGCCAATTCAATCGTTCCAGGAAAACGGATGCTTAGCTCAATGACTCCAACTATCCTGGAAAAAGGAGGGGAGCTTTTTATGGTTTTGGGCACTCCCGGTGGATCAACAATAATTACCTCTGTTTTTCAAACCATTTTAAATGTCATTGAGTTTGATATGGGTATACAGGCAGCCGTGAGTGCAAAGAAGTTCCATCATCAATGGTATCCGGATGTTATTACCGTAGAGAAAGGAGCAATAGATTCTCTTGCAAGACAAAAACTGGAGAAAAAGGGTTATAAATTCAAGGAAAGAGGGGCAATCGGCCGTGTTGACGCAATCCTCAAAACTCAATGGGGATATTATGAGGGTGGAGCAGACCCTCGTGGAGATGATACAAAAATGGGGTGGTAAACTATCAATAAAGAATTATTAATGCCATTATGGTTTAGCTATGCTGTGTTCCTTTAACAGCTGAAATAAGGACTGAAATAAAAAAGTGAATTAATATCAGGCTCAACAGCAAAAATTTCAAGGATGCAAGTATGAAAGCGGTCTTAGCATAATTATCATCCGGTCCGTTATTGATAAGTTGCAGCAAAGAAATATTCTCAATAAAATCGCAGACAACAGCAATAACTGCCATGTTACTTAAAATTCTGAATTTGTTAAAAGGGTGACTATAGCCTAGTCTGCCACAAGCCCATGCACTGCCATAGCAAAATGCAGCTCCATATAAAAGAGGGAAAATGAAGTCTAAATAAATGCTCAGGCTCATTAGTTCTGTATGGCCCAATGAATTCAGGTGCTTAAGAAATAAATCGGCATTTGCGGCTGTTCCGATAAATTCAAATGTGATAATACTTCCCGGATCAAGGGGGGCAGTCATTTTCCGCATCAGAATGATCCATCCCAAGGTTATTAAAAGTAAAATGGTAAACCTAAGACCTTTATTTTTCATCTTTTTTAAGCTTATGTTTATTAAAAGGATACCGGCGAATTGAGCGCTGGCTCATACCGTCTTTTTCATAAATAGCTATGCAGTTCTTTTGATAGTGCTCTGAGATGTTAATTGCTCCGAAATTTAAATTTTCCGGAACCTCACTATTATTTAAAAAGAAGTAAATCTTCGTTGTTCCATATTTTGTATGTGGCATATAATTGCCATATCGTTCCATTTCCTCCCAGTTTTCAGCCTTCATGCTCACAGCGTAAATTCTAATAATCGGGCCGGTATTTTGTTCATTCCTGATGAATGCAATTTCCTTAAAATCACTTTTAAGATCTTTTATTCCTGGTTCACTTAAGGTATTCCAAATTATCGCAATAATTATTAATACAGAAATAGCAAGGATATAGACTTTATACTTCTTCATTTTTTCCAAAGCTAAGCTTAAATATACAATTCATGGTTTCTCAGCGATTAAAATAAAAGCATAATTGCTCTTGCTTTCTATTTATCTATTTTTTACATTTGCTATGCTTGCATAGCAAATTTGAATGAAGCCTGAAGAAACTGTAGATTATTTTTTGAAAATTGTTTGGCAAACCGTTGCGAATAAATACAATAACATTGCCGCTGATTATGGAATAACACAGGCTTTAGGTTACATGCTGATTAATATTCATGAACATGGCACAGCAGTTTCGCAGATTGCGGCTTTGTCGGGTGTGAAATCTACAAGTCTTTCCCGAATGCTAAAAAATATGGAAGAACTCGGTCTGATTTACAGAGAAACTGACATGAAGGATAAGCGTTCAGTTAAGATTTTTTTGACACCATTTGGAATTGAGAAGCGTCAGATTGCAAAAGATGTTGTGATAAAATTCAATGAGTATCTCAATTCTCATATTTCTGATAAGGAAAGATTGAAGCTCATTAACACACTAAACAAAATAAATCAACTAACCACTGATTATAAACCTCAGTTTTGCTACCCGGAAATTCCGGGTAGTAAATCTGAAATTTCGTTACAAAACCTAGATGATTAAAAAAATCTCAAGTAGGAGGTTCAATTTTTATTTTGAATATCAAAGGTTCAATTACGCATGTTCTGAATAACAAATAAATAAAAACAATCAGATGAAACGAGTCATCAAAAAAGTAGCGGTATTAGGTTCTGGAATAATGGGATCCCGAATTGCATGCCACTTTGCCAATATTGGAGTTGAGGTATTGCTCCTCGACCTAGTGCCCAAAGAGCTGACAAGCGAGGAGCAGGCAAAAGGTGCTGATTTGAATTCAAAAAACGTAAGGAACAGGATTGTAAACTCCGCTCTTGAAAATACTTTGAAGACAAATCCATCAGCTGTTTTTTCTAAAAAATTTGCTGCCAACATTACTACCGGCAATTTTGATGACAATATGAAAGATATTGTATCCTGCGATTGGGTGATAGAAGTTGTTGTTGAGAAATTGGAAATTAAAAAGCTGATTTATGATCAGGTAGAGCAATACCGGACTCATGGAACACTTATTAGTTCTAATACTTCAGGAATTCCGATACATTTGATGGCTGAAGGACGATCAGAAGATTTCTGTTCACATTTCTGTGGTACTCACTTTTTCAATCCTCCACGATATCTTCGTTTGCTTGAAATCATTCCAACAGCTCAGACCAAGCCTGAGATTGTTGATTTCCTGATGCATTACGGAGATAAGTTTCTTGGAAAAACCACAGTCTTATGTAAAAATACCCCTGCATTTATCGCAAATCGGGTTGGAGTTTATTCAATCATGGCGCTTTTGCATCTGGTTGAGAAAATGGATCTTTCGGTTGAGGAGGTTGATAAATATACGGGCCCGGCACTTGGCAGACCAAAATCAGCCACTTTTCGTACGACAGATGTAGTCGGACTGGATACAATGATTAATGTAGCAGGTGGATTATACAATAATCTGCCTGAGGATAAGGCACATAATTTATTTGAACTTCCGTCTTATGTTAAGAAAATGCAGGAGAATAATTTCCTTGGAGACAAAACAAATCAGGGATTTTATAAAAAGGTTAAAGGTGCCGATGGAAAATCGGAAATTCTAGCTCTTGATCTTAAATCATTAGAGTATAAACCACAGCAGAAGATAAAATCTTCAACCCTTGAAGCAACTAAGCTGGTTGAAAATCTTTCTGAGCGAATGAAAGTTTTTGCGAATGGAACGGATAAGGCAGGTGACTTTTTCCGCCATTCCTTTTTCGGACTTTTTGAGTATGTCTCCGACCGTATTCCTGAAATTTCAGATGAATTGTACCGTATTGACGATGCTATGAGGGCTGGATTTGGATGGGAACTTGGACCATTTGAGGTTTGGGATGCTATCGGCCTGAAAAAGGCGATCGAAGGAATGAAGAAATATGGTAATGAGCCATCAGCCTGGGTTCATGAGATGCTTCAGTTCGGAAATGAGTCTTTCTATAAGGTAGAAAATGGGATCAGGAAGTATTATGATATCCCATCAAAAACATACAAGCCGATTCCTGGCTATGATTCATTCATTATTCTGGATAATATTCGTCAAACCAATACTGTCTGGAAAAATTCAGGAACTACAATAACCGACCTTGGTGACGGGATACTGAATATTGAATTTCACACCAAAATGAATACCATTGGCGGTGAAGTTATCCAAGGATTAAATAAAGCAATTGAACTGGCTGAAAAAGATTATAGAGGACTGGTGGTTGGGAATGACGGTGCCAATTTCTCAGCTGGTGCTAATATCGGAATGATATTTATGGCAGCTGTTGAACAGGATTGGGATGAAATAAATATTGCAATCAGGATGTTTCAGAATACCATGATGCGGATGCGTTATTCAAGTATTCCTGTTGTTGCTGCTCCTCATAACCTCACTTTAGGTGGTAGTTGTGAATTATGTTTGCACGCAGATTTTGTTCAGGCTAATGCCGAAACTTATATGGGTTTGGTTGAGTTTGGAGTTGGATTGATCCCCGGTGGTGGGGGTACAAAAGAATTTGCACTTCGTTTATCGGATGAATTTAAAGAAGGTCAGATAGAGCAGGCAGCTCTCAGAGATCGTTTTTTAACAATCGGACAAGCGAAGGTTTCGACATCTGCTGTTGAAGCAATGGAACTTGGATACCTACAAAAGGACAAATTTGGTATAAGCATGAATCGAAGCCGATTGATCGTAGATGCAAAAGAAAAAGCAATTGAACTTGCAGATGCAGGTTATACAAAACCAGTCCAGCGCAAAGATATCAGGGTATTAGGTAAGCAGGGAATGGGTATTGTCTATGCAGGTGCTAACTCCATGTTCGCCGGAAACTTTATCTCTGAACATGACAAGAAGATTTCCGAAAAATTAGGATATGTACTTTGCGGTGGCAATCTTTCATCTCCAACATTAGTATCCGAGCAATATCTGCTCGACCTTGAGCGGGAAGTGTTTCTTTCGCTATGTGCAGAAAAGAAAACGCTTGAACGAATTCAAAGTATTCTGACTAAGGGTAAGCCGTTGAGGAATTAGAGATGTGAGATATGAGATATGAGAATTGAGACTGAAAATGTAGGTTAAACTAATGCATAATCTAAAAGAGCTTAAGATCTGGATTAAAGCGATTGACCTTGCAGCTGAGGTTTATCGTGTGACTAGTTCATTTCCTGCTGAAGAAAAGTTCGGATTAACTTCACAGTCCAGACGGGCAGCAGTTTCGATTTCCTCAAATATTGCAGAAGGAGCTGGAAGGAGCTCATCGAAGGAGTTTAAATATTTTTTGGGAATTGCAAATGGATCATCTTTTGAGCTTCAAACTCAATTATTTATTTCTAGTAAACTTGGGCTTATAAATTCTGAAGAGTTAGAAAAGTTACTTTTATTAATAGATGAATTGCAAAAAATGAATTACTCTTTTCAAAATATGTTAATTAAGAAATCCTCAGGTAGTTAAAAAATGTACATGTGATATGTAGGATTTTCTCAAATCTCATATCTCACATCTCAAATCTAAAGCAATGGAAGAAGCATATATCATAGCAGCATACAGAACCGCAGTAGGAAAAGCACCTCGCGGCGTATTTCGTTTTACCCGGGCTGATGATCTGGCCGCTGAAGTAGTCAGGCATTTGGTAGCATCGGTACCAGATCTTGATAAGGATCAGATCGATGATGTTATTGTTGGTAATGCTACACCGGAAGCTGAACAGGGTTTGAATATTGCCCGAATGGTTGCTTTGATGGGTCTGGATACAGATAAGGTGCCCGGAGTAACTGTCAATCGTTACTGTGCTTCGGGTTTGGAAACCATCGCTATTGCAACAGCAAAGATTAGATCAGGAATGGCCGACTGTATCGTTGCCGGTGGTGTTGAAGTGATGTCTGGTATGCCCTTCGGAGGTTGGAAACTGGTGCCAAATGCGGATGTGGCGAAGAATAATCCAGAATGGTATTGGGGTATGGGTCTTACTGCTGAAGCCGTTGCTAAAGAGTATAAGGTAAGTCGTGAAGATCAGGATGAGTTTTCATTTAATTCGCATCAAAAAGCTATTGCAGCGATAAAAAATGGGCACCTGAAGGATGGTCTTGTTCCAATTACCATCAAAGAAAGTTTTCTGGATGAAAATTTAAAGCAGAGGACAAGGGAATATGTTGTAGACACTGATGAAGGTCCGCGTACTGACACCGCAATTGATAAACTTGCTAAACTCAAACCAGTGTTTGCGGCAGGAGGTTCAGTTACCGCCGGCAATTCATCTCAAACATCAGATGGGGCTGCTTTTGTCTTGGTGGTTTCAGAAAGAATGTTGAAAAAATTAAATGTAAAGCCTATTGCCCGCCTGGTTAGTTATGGTGTTGCAGGAGTTCCGCCAAGAATAATGGGTATCGGTCCGATAGAGGCTATCCCTCTTGCTTTGAAAAAAGCAGGCTTGAAGCAAACTGATTTAGATCTGATTGAACTGAATGAAGCTTTTGCATCACAATCGCTCGCTGTGATAAGAACGCTTGATTTAGATCAGGATAAAGTAAATGTTAACGGTGGTGCAATAGCGCTAGGTCATCCGCTTGGTTGTACAGGTTCTAAACTCTCGGTGCAGCTTTTCAATGAATTAAAAAGAAGGGAAAAGAAATTTGGAATGGTTACCATGTGTGTAGGCACGGGGCAGGGAGCTGCGGGGATATTTGAGATGATGTAGGAATTGAGAGTGGAGAATTGAGAGTGGAGAAGGGATAATGGATACTACTAGTATTTAAATTTTAGTAGGATGTCATCCTGAGTGTAGCGAAGGAACTTAGCGAGAGGTAATGAGGAGTTTGATATTGAGAATATAGGTTAAAAGGTTCTAAGATCACGCCTGCGTCGGGAAGACAAAAGGTATGGGATTGAGACCCGATAGCTATCGGGTTGAGATGAAACAGACAACTGGTCAAAAAATGAAAAATAAAGAGTAATAAGTTGATCCTTATTCCTTAATCAATTAAATATTATGAGCACAAT
>CAMCTU010000011.1 GCA_945878525.1 Sphingobacterium thalpophilum | reverse complement strand
TGTTACAAATTTTTATTCCACTCATAGCTGCACTGGTCATACTCCTTTCAGGAAATACAATAGTGAAGGGACTTTCAGGGGTATTTTCTCTGGTATCCTTTGTTATTACTATTTTTTTGTATCTGAATTTTGTTCCGGATGCAAGCACTCAGTTTCTTGTTGATCTGCCCTGGATTCCTCAATTTGGAATAAACTTCAAGGCCGGAGTTGATGGGATAAGCTTGTTGATGTTGTTGTTAACGAATCTTCTCATTCCGATCATTGTTTTATCTAGCTACAACCAGGACATAAAAAATCCTAAAGCTTTTTACGCATTGATATTTTTTATGCAGACAGGTTTATTGCTTGTCTTTACTGCTTTGGATGGATTTTTATTTTACGTCGGATGGGAAGCAGCATTGATACCGGTTTACTTCATTTGTGCATTATGGGGCGGAGAAAATCGGATTAATGTTAACTTAAAATTTTTCATTTATACTATCGCAGGTAGCTTGTTAATGTTGCTGGCAATTATCTACCTGCATCTTCAAACTCCAGGTAATAGCTATGACATTGCAGAGTTTTACAAGCTAGAACTTGATTCTGTAACTCAGGCATGGATATTCTGGGCTTTCTTCATAGCATTCGCAATTAAAATGCCTGTATTTCCTTTTCATACCTGGCAGCCTGACACATATACTGAAGCTCCGACTGCAGGAACTATGCTGCTCTCAGGCATTATGCTCAAGATGGGTATTTATGGTGTTATTCGCTGGTTGATTCCTGTTGCTCCACTTGGTTTTGATGCATGGGGTGAAACAGCATTGATTTTGTCAGTAATAGGTATAGTTTATGCATCAATAATTGCATTTACACAAAATGATGTCAAAAGACTCATTGCTTATTCATCAATTGCCCACGTAGGGCTTATTTCTGCTGGAATTTTTGCCTGGAACATGCAAGGCCTGCAAGGTGCAATGATTCAAATGCTAAATCACGGTATCAATGTTGTTGGAATGTTTTTTATAGCGGATATTTTAATCCGAAGATTAAATACCCGCGATATAACACAGATGGGAGGAATTGCAAAACCAGCACCAACTCTTGCAATTACTTTCCTAACAGTCTTATTGGGAACTGTGGCCTTACCACTTACAAATGGGTTCATTGGAGAATTCTTACTTTTGATGGGTGTCTACAATTATAATATCTGGTTTGCTGCAATATCTGGTTTAACCATCATATTTGGTGCAGTTTATATGCTCAGAATGTATCAAAAGGTGATGCTTGGACCGGTAAATTCAAGTACGGCAATTTTTGAAGATCTTAATGGAACAGAGAAATCAGTTCTATTAATTATCTCTCTCCTTATAATTTTAATAGGGGTTTATCCTCAACCAATCCTTCATATTTCAGAGGCAGCAGTTATTAACCTGTTAGATCAGGTCAATCAAAAAATATTAGTTAAATAAAAGCATGAACGCATTAATAACCCTATCTGTTTTAGCCATACTGGTTCTTTACCTAGGCTTGTATAAGGCAAAAAATGCTTTACTGCCAGTTAGTATGATTGGATTAGCTTTCGCACTTATTGTGGCCTTGTTTGAGTGGAACTCGGGCGCTGAGCCTATTTATAGTGGAATGATGCAGTTTGATAATTTTGCCGTGGCCTTTACATCAATTGGTATTGTTTCAACCATGCTTATCTTACTAATATCCAAAGATTATTTTGAAAAAATAAGTGAAAATGTAGCAGAATATTATGCAATCATGCTTTTCGCTCTTATCGGAATCCTGGTAATGGTTTCATTCAATAATCTGTCTATGCTCTTTATTGGAATTGAGATCATGTCTGTAAGTCTTTATATTCTTGCTGGTATTCGTAAGAATGATTTTAAGTCTAATGAAGCTGCATTGAAGTATTTTTTGACAGGTGCCTTTTCTACAGGGTTTCTATTGATGGGAATTGCATTCCTCTATGGATCTACCGGAAGCTTTGACCTTGGAGATATTAAAGAATATGTCATATCAAATTCTGTAAATATTTCCCCATTGTTCTATACCGGACTAACTTTGATGATCATCGGATTAAGTTTTAAGGTTGGTGCTGCTCCATTTCATTTTTGGACTCCGGATGTGTATGAAGGATCTCCGACAATTATAACGGCCTTCATGAGTACAGTAGTTAAAACGGCAGGCTTTGCAGCATTCTTACGTTTATTTATGATCTGTTTTGCGCCACTTCATGAGTTCTGGATGCCTGTTCTTTTGGTGATAGCAGTATTAACGCTCTTTATCGGGAATGTCACCGCTTTATACCAGCACAGCTTTAAAAGGATGCTTGCTTTTTCCAGTATCTCCCACGCAGGTTATATGTTATTTGCAATAATAGCTTTAGGACCCGATTCTGGTAATTCTGTGTTTCTTTATGCAAGTGCTTATTCCATAGCTTCAATCATTGCATTTGCTGTGCTTATTCTTGTAAAGGGTCAAACCGGGTCTGATAATTTTGATAGTTTCAAAGGACTCGCGAAAAGAAATCCATTTATGGCATTTACACTCACTGTTGCTATGCTTTCACTCGCGGGGATACCGTTAACTGCTGGGTTTATAGGCAAATTTATGATGTTCTCAACTGCCTTGTCCGAATATCATATTTGGCTGGTAATGCTTGCAGTTGTTAATGCTTTAATTGGAATTTATTATTATTTAAGAGTAGTCGTAGCAATGTATTTTAAGTCTGCAGAGCGTTCAGAAATTCAGGCATCACCATATTTCAATTTTGTTCTTGGTTTTTCTGCCTTCTTAACGATAATTGTTGGGATATATCCGGGTTTCATATCCAATCTTTTCTAAGCCAAATTATTATTTAAATATTGTAGCTTTACGCATGTAGATTTTATGCACGAGTTCTGGGACTACTTTCAACATCTTATTGATCCTATAAAATTGCTTCGTGAAGGAGGTTTTTACCTGCTTTTATTCGTGATTTTTGCAGAAACTGGCTTGTTTTTCGGATTTTTCCTCCCGGGAGATTATCTCTTGTTTTTGGCAGGAATGTTTGTTGCCACAGATAAACTCGATGTATCAATTTATATCATGATTATCGGTTTAATCCTTGCCGCAGTTGTCGGTAATTTTGTTGGATATTGGTTTGGGATTCGAACAGGTCCTGTTTTATACCAACGAGCTGATTCATTTTTTTTCAAGAAGAAATACCTTAAAGCTGCTGAGGTTTATTACAGAAAGCAAGGAGCTTTCGCATTAATCATGGGAAGGTTCATTCCAATCGTTCGGACTTTTGCACCAATTATTGCAGGAATTGTAAAGCTCGATTTCAATAAATTTGCATTTTACAATATTTCGGGTGCTATTCTTTGGATTACATCCTTAACTTTGACAGGATATTTTCTTGGCAGGAGTTTTGAGCAGGAGATCAGTGACTATCTTTTATTCATAGTTATTGGATTCATCCTGATAACTACCATACCATTAATAGTAACCTATTTAAAGAGGAAGATTGAAGGAGAAAAAAGCGATGATGGACAGCAATATCCATAAGTAAATGAATAAATACCATCCTTGGCATAAAGTTTCACCTGGCGAAGATATCCCTTCGCATGTAAATGCAATTATTGAAATTCCTAAAGGTTCAAAGGCTAAATACGAGATAGATAAAGATTCGGGTTTGATCAAATTGGACCGTGTACTTTTTTCATCTGTAATGTACCCGGCTAATTATGGTTTTATTCCTCAGACATATTGTGATGATAAAGATCCTTTAGATATATTAGTGCTTTGTTCGGTTGATGTATTTCCAATGGCAATTGTAGAAGCAAAAGTTGTCGGTGTAATGCATATGGTTGATAATGGTGAACAAGACGACAAAATTATCGCCGTTGCCAGGCATGATATGTCCGTAAATTATATTGAGGACCTGAAAGAATTGCCTCCACACACCATGACTGAGATCGTTCGTTTTTTTCAGGACTACAAGGCCTTGGAGCGTAAAAATGTTAGCATAGAACATTTACTTGGTAAAAATTATGCATTTAAAGTAATAAAGGAAAGTCTGGACTTATATAAGACCACATTCTTAAATAAATAAATAAATAACATGGGCCTCGCGCTATTTTTTACACTTTTCCTTGTTTTTCTTAACGGCTTTTTTGTTGCTGCTGAATTTGCTTTGGTTAAAGTGCGTGCTTCACAAATAGAAATTAAAGCCAAAACCGGAAGTCGTGTAGCTAAGATAGCTAAACATATGACCCGGCATTTGGATGGGTATCTTGCTGCAACTCAGCTCGGAATTACATTAGCCTCACTTGGATTAGGTTGGGTAGGTGAAGAGGTAATGACAAGAATTGTCAGTAATTTCTTCAATTTAATAAATATTGATATGACCTCTTCCGTGGCCACTAATATTGGTCATGTTCTTGCCTTTGCGATTATTACGGTATTGCATATTGTATTTGGAGAGCTGGCTCCTAAATCTCTGGCAATACAGCGTCCAATTGGTACAACAATGGGTATTGCCTTACCACTCCATTTCTTTTACTTAATTTTCAGGCCATTTATATGGTTACTGAATGGTTTTGCAAATTTCATATTAAGATTATTGGGGATTGCCACAATTGGAGGTCATGAAGCACACCATAGTTCTGAAGAGCTACAATATCTTCTTGATCAGGGTAAAGAAAGTGGGGCGCTTGAAACAAATGAACACGAGCTTATCAAGAATGTTTTTGATTTCAATGACCGTGTTGTTAAGAATATCATGGTGCCAAGAACAAAGATATCAGGCATTGAATTAAACACCCCCCATAAGGAAGTATTGAATATAATTATTAGTGAGGGATATTCCAGAATTCCTGTATACGATGAAACAATTGACAAAATTGTTGGAATCGTCCATGCTAAGGATATTTTACCACTATTAGCAGACAATAAGGAGTGCATACTTAAAGATATAATCCGAAAACCTTATTTCATACCAGAAACAAAAAAAATAAATGACCTCTTGAGTGAATTGCAGTTAAAACGGATACAGATTGCAATTGTCCTTGATGAATTTGGAGGTACAGCTGGAATGGTAACTGCTGAAGATATTGTAGAAGAACTAGTTGGTGATATTCAAGATGAGTACGATGAAGAAAAGCCAATTGTCGAAAAAGTAACTGACAATGAGTTCATCATTGATGCCACTGCTTCAATTTATGATGTGAATGAATACCTTCCGCATGATCTTCCTGAAGATGGTGACTATGATACTGTAGCAGGTCTAGTTAGTGAGATTTTTGGAAAGATACCGGATGTGGGGGAAGTAAGTGAATTCAATGGATATCTTATTACCATCTTAAAAAAGGCTGATCAGAATGTTGAATCAGTAAAACTTGAGTTAGTAATTAACAACGAAGATGCTGTTGATATTCGTTAATCCGGAGGGCCATTCATGCATATTTTCTATACTCCTGATGTAAATTCTGATACTTATATCCTGAATGAAGAAGAGAGTAAGCATTGTATAAAGGTCTTAAGATTTGAGAAAGGGAGTTTTCTTAATCTGGTTGATGGTAAGGGTGGATTTTATGATGCAATTGTAGAGGAAGCTCATCCCAAAAGGACAAAAATTAATATCCTGCGCGTCCAAAATAATTATGGTCTGCGGAATTACTATTTACATATAGCGATTGCCCCTATCAAGAATATTGAGCGGCTGGAATGGTTTCTGGAGAAAGCTACTGAGATTGGAATAGATGAAATTACTCCAATTATTTGTGAACGTTCAGAGCGTAGGGAGGTTAAAACTGAGCGTCTTACCAAAGTAATTACCACCGCAGTTAAGCAGTCAATAAAAGCATTCCATCCTAAATTGAATGATCCACAATCTTTTACTGATATTATCCTCAAAACTAAGCATACCAATAGATTTATTGCTCATTGCGTCGAAAGCGAAAAATTCTTTATTAAAGATCAATTCAAGCCTAATTCTGATTATTTTGTAATGATTGGCCCTGAAGGAGATTTTACTTCGGCAGAGATCAATGCAGCTCTAAGTCATAAATTTATACCCATAAGTCTCGGTGATTCCAGGCTAAGGACTGAAACTGCCGGTTTGGAAGCTTGTTTCGAGATTAATTTTTTAAATAGATGAAGTATTTAAAGAACGTTTTCTTTAGGATTTTACTTTTATTTTTCTTTGGAATTTCTCTCTCTTTTGGTCCGCCGACCTATAAGATAGCCAAAATGAAATACAATGGAGGTGGGGATTGGTATGCAAACCGTACGGCACTACCAAACCTGATTAGCTTTTGTAATAAAAATATAGCAACTAATTTTGATAATGAAGAAGCAATAGTTGAGGCCGGTAGTATAGATATCTTTAATTATCCCTTTATCTATCTTACCGGACATGGGAACATCGTTTTTTCTGAGGTGGAAGCCTTGAATATTCGTAAATATTTAACGGGAGGTGGCTTTTTGCATATTGATGATAATTATGGTTTGGATCAATTTATACGTCCACAAATGAAGAAAGTTTTTCCAGAACTGGATTTTGTAGAATTACCGTCTGATCACCTGCTTTATAATCAAAAATTTAAATTCCCTAATGGACTTCCAAAGATTCATGAGCATGACGGTAAGCGGCCACAAGGTCTCGCATTAATTTATAAAGGGAGAATAGTTTGTTACTACACATTTGAATCCGACCTTGGTAATGGCTGGGAGGATGCGGGAACCTACGCCGGTGATTCTGAAGATTCTCGCCAAAATGCTCTAAAAATGGGCTCAAACTTAGTTCAGTACGCATTAACACAATAATATATGCTCAAGATCAAGGTAAATAGTAAATTCAACTATGAGGTCGAATCAGACAATGGTGATTTAACAATCAATGGCCGGGCAATTGATACAGATTTAGTCAGAATCGATAATCGCACTTTTCATATTATTCACGATGGGAAATCATACAATGCAGAGCTTGTTAGTATAAACAGGGATGATAAAACCTGTGCTGTTAAGGTTGGAAGAAATATTTATTTCATGCAAATAACTGATCAATATGATGATCTTTTGCATCAGCTGGGTATGGATAATCTAAAGACTAATAAAATTTCGGAAATCAAAGCGCCAATGCCTGGTTTGGTGATCAGGATTCTTGCTTCAGAGGGAAATCAGGTAGAAAAGGGTGGAAATTTGTTTGTTCTTGAAGCAATGAAGATGGAAAATATAATTAAGGCTGTCAGCGACGTAAAAATTAAAACGGTAAAGGTTAAAGCCGGTGATAAGGTTGAAAAGAATCAGGTTGTCATGGTCTTTGAATAGTCATTGAGGCTTCAAAAGAATTTCTTAAAAAAAATCATTCCTTTCATTGAATAATATTTCTTCCTGCAAGTAAATATTGTTTATTTTCAAAACATATTTTAGCTCAATTAATTAGAATAGTAGTAATGGCAATAGAAATTAAAACTAAAGGTGAACTTTATGATGTTTGCATCATAGGTTCTGGTGCTGGTGGTGGAATGGCGGTAAAAGTATTAACTGAAGCCGGACTAAAAGTGGCTTTACTAGAAGCAGGTCCAGATTATGATCCTGCAAATCCTGAACAGCAAACCCAGCTTAAATGGCCATATGAGTCACCCCGCAGAGGAGCAGGTACAAATCGAGCTTTTGGTGACTTTGATGCCGCTTATGGCGGATGGGAAATAGATGGGGAACCATATACTAAAAAGAATGGAACTGAATTCGATTGGTTCAGATCACGTATGCTTGGCGGAAGAACCAATCATTGGGGAAGGATTTCTCTGCGTTTTGGGCCAAAAGATTTTAAACGACGTGATTTTGATGGATTAGGAGATAATTGGCCTATTGGTTACGATGATGTCAAGCCTTATTACGACCGTATTGATAAAATGATAGGAGTTTTTGGTACTAAAGAGGGAATTTATAATGAACCTGATGGCTATTTTCTTCCTCCACCAAAGCCAAGACTTCATGAGCTGATGATAAAGAAGGCAGCTAATAAAATTGGAATTCCAGTTATCCCTTCCAGGCTTTCTATTTTAACAAGGCCCGTAAACAAAGATCGTGGCTCATGTTTTTTTTGTAATCAATGTAGTCGTGGATGTACAGTTCACGCTGATTTTTCATCATCTACCTGCCTGGTTAAACCAGCAAGAAAAACGGGTAATGCGGATGTGTATGTTAATGCAATGGCAAGGGAAGTTTTAACTGACCGGGAAGGTAAAGCGACTGGCGTATCCTACATAGATAAGACGGATATGCAGGAATATCAGGTTAATGCGAAGGTTATAGTACTTGCAGCGAGTGCATGTGAATCTGCGCGATTACTTTTGAACTCTAAATCGCCTGCACATCCCAACGGTTTGGCAAATTCCAGTGGAATGGTCGGAAAATATTTGCACGATTCTACCGGTGCATCACGAGGTGCATTTATCCCACAGCTAATGGACAGGAAGACGTATAATGAAGACGGTGTTGGAGGACTTCACCTGTATATTCCCTGGTGGCTCGATAATAAAAAACTTGATTTTGCCAGGGGATACCATATTGAGTTCTGGGGTGGCTTGGGAATGCCTTCTTATGGTTTTGGTTTCGGAATTGAAAAAATGAATGGGGCCTATCCAGGTAAGGATGGTAAAATGAAAGCTGCAGGGGGCTATGGAGCATCTTTGAAAGATGATTACCGAAGATATTATGGTTCTACTGTTGGCTTCGCCGGTCGTGGAGAGAGTATCCCAAGAATAGATAATTATTGCGAAATTGATCCAGATGTAGTCGATAAATATGGAATTCCTGTTTTGAAATTTAACTACAACTGGACTGATCAGGAGATTAAGCAGGCTAAACATATGCAGGATACTTTTGAAGAAATTATTGATTCAATGGGTGGTATTGCCAGCGGCGTAAAACCAGGTGAGGATAAAAAATACGGACTTGAATCGCCTGGAAGGATTATTCACGAGGTAGGAACAACCCGGATGGGTGATGACAAGAATAAGTCTGTATTAAATAAATACAATCAAGCTCATGACGTAAAAAATCTTTTTGTAGTTGATGGTGGTGCATTCGTTTCTCAGGCTGATAAGAATCCAACCTGGACAATTCTTGCACTTTCCTTGCGGGCTTCGGAATATATAATTGATCAATTAAAAAAACAAAATATTTAATCAGATGAATAGAAGAGATTCACTCAAAGCACTGGCTGTTGGAACAGTAAGTGTCGGTACCCTGATTACAGCATGTGATAAAAAGGAAGGGGCTGAGACTTCAGCCGCAGGGAAGACCGGAGTTTACGGCCGGACTGCTGAAGAAAAGCTGATTGATGAGAAACTTATGGCTGAAAAGTTCTTTAGTGCACCTGAGATGAGTACCATTACGGTTTTATGTGACATTATCATTCCCAGCGACGAAAAGTCAGGAAGTGCAAGTGATGCTAAAGTGCCTGAATTTATAGAGTTTATTGTAAAAGATCAGCCTCGGTATCAGATCCCACTTAGAGGTGGTTTGAAATGGCTGGATGTTAAGTCGCTAAGACTTTTCAAAAAATCATTTACTGATGCCTCCAAGGAACAGCAGATAGAACTTGTGGAAATGATTGCATTTCCTCAGAAAGCAGCGCCTGAGAATGCTGCAGGAGTTAGTTTTTTTAATACTATGCGTAACCTGACAGCTACAGGTTTTTTTACAAGTAAAGAGGGCATCAATGATATTCAATACAAAGGAAATCAACCTAATGCGTGGGATGGTGTTCCAGATGAGGTATTGAAACAATATGGTCTTGAATATGATGCAAAAACCCTTGCAGAATGTCTTAAGGCAGAGGATCGCGGAAAAATGATGACATGGGACAGTTAAGTTATAAGTTGTAGGTTTTTAGTGCTCTGAGGGTTCGGGTCCGGAATCTTGGATAGTTCTTATTAACTGAATTGAGGATATTCTTTTCGGGTATAGATCAGTGAACAATCTTTATTGTTACGAACCTTTTTTTATGGTGACATTCAGTTAATGTGTTGTTCACATTAACTGAGTTCATTTACACAATAAGGTTTTAACAATTTTTTGTTTTAAAAAAGAATAAAATATACTCTCGCTATGTTTGTTACAAAAAAAATTTCCGGGATATTTCTTCCTATTTTATTAGTTATCTGTTTGTTGTTTTTATCTCAAATTGGGATAAGCCAGTCAGTTCCCAACAGCAAAAATCCTTCAAAAGTGCTTCTGCCTAATGGCTGGTCTTTAAGTCCGGCCGGTCGTTCTCTACAATTGGGTGATTTGCCGCTTAATGTTCAGATATCCCCATCCCAAAGATTAATGGCGATAACCAATAATGGACAAAGCAAACACAGTATTCAATTGATTGATCCTCAGGGTGAAAAAATATTACATGAACAGCCCATTGGAAAGGCATGGTACGGACTGAAGTTCAGTGCTGATGAAAAAAAGTTATATGCATCGGGAGCAAATGATAATATTATACTGATTTATCCAATTGTAAATAAAAAACTCGCTGCTGCGGATACCATCGTACTTGGAAAACCATGGCCTGCCGAAAAAATTGGTCCGACAGGCTTGGAAGTTGATGATGTCGCTCAGAGATTATACGCTGTAACCAAGGAGAATAATTCGCTTTACGTTTTTAATCTTCAGACAAAGAAACTCTTAAACAAAATAGATCTTGGTGCAGAAGCATATGATTGTATCTTATCTCCAGATAAAAGCAAACTTTACATCTCACTTTGGGGATCAGATAAACTTGCTGTTTACGATACAAAGACAAATCGGGTGATTTCGGAGATTTTAACTGAGAACCATCCAAATGAAATTATTCAAAACAGGAGTGGAAAATATCTGTTCGTAGCCAATGCAAATGATAATTCAGTTTCTGTTATTGACACCCAGTCGGGAAAGGTGATTGAGGTTATTTCTACTGCCCTTTACCCAACCAGGCTCACAGGTTCAACAACAAATGGTTTAGCACTTTCTGAGGATGAAAAAACCCTTTATGTAGCTAATGCTGATAATAATTGTCTTGCTGTATTTAATGTTTCGAAACCGGGAAAAAGCAACTCAAAGGGTTTTATTCCTACAGGCTGGTATCCAACAAATGTCCGTGTAGCCGGGAAAAAGATTTTTGTTTCTAATGGGAAGGGATTTAGCTCAATGGCAAATCCTAACGGGCCTCAACCTTTAAAAAAGACTGATAATAGTGGTCTTCATAGTGGAATTACCGAGCAAAAAGAAGTGCAGTATATCGGATCACTTTTTAAAGGAACACTTTCGATTATCGATCAGCCGGATGATATAAAGCTGGAATCTTATTCAAAGCAAGTATATGCCAATACCCCTTATAACAAGCAAACTGAAACTCTTTCTAAAGGCCTAAAAGATAATCCGGTACCCAATGTTCAGGGTGGTAAATCACCAATTAAATATGTGTTTTATGTGATTAAGGAGAACCGGACGTATGATCAGGTTTTCGGAGATATAAAGGAAGGTAATGGAGACCCTAATCTTTGTCTGTTTCCTGAAAAAGTAACACCTAACCACCATGCCTTAGCGAGGGAGTTTGTATTGCTTGATAATTTTTATGTTGATGCAGAGGTTAGTGCCGATGGACATAATTGGAGCATGGCAGCTTATGCAAACGATTACATAGAGAAATCCTGGCCTACCAGTTATGGTAGCAAAGGTGGTACCTATGATTATGAGGGCAGCCGTAAAATCGCCTATCCTAGGGATGGTTTTATTTGGGATTATTGCAAGCGTGCAGGTGTTAGCTATCGCAGTTACGGACAATTCGTAACTAAGGATGGTCCAACAACAGAATCACTTGTAGGTAAAATCGCTCCGAAATTTCAACCTTATAATCTTGATATTAAGGATATTGATAGAATTAAGGCCTTTAAATCAGATTTCGACTCCTTGCTGGCTATAAATTCAGTAGCACAATTTAATACAATCCGAATAGGTAATGATCATACTAGCGGACAAAGAATCGGAAAATTAACTCCTACGGCTCAGGTGGCAGATAATGATCTCGCATTAGGAATGCTTGTAGAACATATTTCAAATAGCAGTATTTGGAAGGAATCAGTCATATTTGTTTTGGAAGACGATGCACAAAATGGCCCGGATCATGTTGATGCACACCGCTCCCCTGCTTTTGCAATCAGTCCTTACACTAAACGAAATTCAGTAAATAGTACGATGTATTCAACGTCCGGAATGCTCAGGACAATAGAGTTGATATTAGGCTTACCGCCAATGAGTCAGTATGATGCTGCTGCTGTTCCATTTTCTGAATGCTTCACTTCAATACCTGATTACCGTCCGTATAAGTTAAAACCTTCTAATGTAGATTTGGAACAGCTAAATATTGTACGGAATAAAAGCGCAGAACGATCACAGGAATGGAATTTTGCAAGGGAAGATGCTGCACCAGATTTGGATCTGAACGAGGTGGTTTGGAAATCCGTTAAGGGTGAAGATTCAATAATGCCTGCACCCCGTAGAAGTGCTTTTCTGAAACTTGAGCAAAAGAAAAATTCTGAGGATTAATTATCTCCGGGCTATCAAATCATTTTTTATGTCAAAGGTTGTTGATGATGTCAAGAATTCTAATCCTTTTGTCTTTATTTTTTCTTTCAGGAAGTCTTTCAGGACAGAATATTCAAGGAAGAGTATTTATAAAAAATGCGAATAGTCCGCTGACAGGAGTTAGCATTAAACTCGAAGGAGTAACTTCAAAAAGTTTAGCAACAAATGAAGGAGGAATCTTTAGTTTTCAAAATAATCGGCCTGGGAAATACACCATAAAAGTAAGTTATCTTGGCTATGAGACCTATCAAACTAGCTTGATTCTTGAGGATGAGGATATAAACCTTGAAATATTCCTCACCGCTCAGTCGGGCTCTCTCCCAGAGGTGCAGATTTTATCTGCTTCAAGACGGAATACCTCCTCTCTTCGATTACCTTTTGCCTCCAGCGTATTAAACCTACCTGCCCAGTCTGAGAATATTCCTCGTACGGTTCCGGAATCATTAAACATTATCCCGGGGGTGTTTGTTCAGAAAACGAACCATGGGGGTGGTTCTCCTTTTATACGTGGCCTGACCGGAAATCAAACATTAATTCTAATTGATGGAATCAGGTTAAACAATTCAACCTTCAGATATGGCCCTAATCAGTATTTGAACACAATTGATCCTTTTTCAGTCAATAAGATTGAAGTCCTTCGGGGAAGCGGTTCTGTTCAATATGGTTCTGATGCTATGGGTGGGGTTATACAGATTTTTACAAAAGATCCTTCATATTCTTCTAAAAAGTCCTTCAAAGGAAGCGTTTCAGGTAGGTTTGGTAGTGGAAATATGGAGCAATCGGGCAGTACAGAATTAGCCTATTCCACAAATAGTATGGTACTTTCAGGAATTTTAGGAATAAAGAATTTTGGAGATTTGATAGGTGGTGATACTACGGGAAGGCAAACACCTTCTGGATATTCTCAGGCTGATGCAAGTCTGAAATTCAAACTAAGGGTTTTTGATAATTCTGAACTTATTATAGCCAATCAGTTTGTACAACAAAAGGATGTTGATGTTTATCATAAAGTAAAACTTGAAAACTTTAATATTAATAAAATGGGTTTGCAGGGAAGAAATTTAAGCTACCTAAAGTACAGTATTGATCAGGAGTCATCAATTTTCAGAAGGATAGATTTTACAGGTTCCATGAATTCAACTGTTGAAGAACGAAATAGTCAAAGAAATTCCAGTCAGTCTGTTGGTTTGGAAAGGGATAAGATCAACACGTCCAATTTGGGTATTGAACTTTTCTCGGATTTGAGTAACAGCTGGACGGTAAACAGTGGTCTGGAATATTACAGAGATAAGGTAAATAGTATAAGGAATTCGACAAATTTACAAAGCAGAGTTGTTACTACCCAAAGAGGTTTATACCCCAATAATGCATTTTATTCTAATACCTCGGTTTATTCACTTCATCACATCTCTCTTGGGAATTTTACTCTTGAAGGTGGATTAAGGTACAATTGGTTACAGGCAAGTATTCTGGATAAGGATCTTGGACAGTTGAAAATAAACCCCGGTGCATTTGTATGGAATTCAGGTCTTAATTATTCCCTTGGGAAGCATCATATCTATACTTCCTTTAATACAGGTTACCGTGCTCCTAATATCGATGATATGGGTACTTTGGGTATTGTAGATTTCAGATATGAGTTACCTGCCTATACCCTTAAGCCTGAAAAGAGTTATAATTCAGAAATGGGATACAAATATTTTTCTGAGCATATTAGTTTTGGCACAGCCATATATCAAAATAAACTTAGTGATCTGATTACCAGGGTTCAAACCGGACAAATTATTGATGGGTATAAAGTTTATATGAAAGAAAATACTGAAGATGCTGTAATTAGAGGGGTAGAAGGATTTGCTGAGTTTCAGGTTTCACAGAAGTGGTTCTTCGACTTATTTGCTTCATTTAATCATGGAAGAAACATCTCTAGAGGAGAACCACTCAGAAGAGTCCCACCCTTCAATGGTAATGTTTCAATGAGATATAAATTGAACAAATTTTATATGAAAGGAGAGCTGGGATGGGCCGATAAACAAGATCGACTTGCTCAGGGAGATAGAGATGATAACAGGATACCTTCAGGTGGAACACCCGGTTGGAAGGTATTAAATTTTTATTCAGGATACACCCTTAAGAATTTACAATTACGTTTAAGTGCTCAAAATCTTTTTAACGTGGATTATCGAACACATGGCAGTGGAATAAATTCTGTTGGGAGAAGTCTTTGGACTAGTCTTACATTTGATTTTTAAATCCTGAATAAGGTGATTTCGATTAAACTATCTAAATATTGAGATTTAACCACATAAAATGGTTTTTATAATGCTTTAAAGGAAAACATAGATTGTAAAAAACATAGATTGAAGCGAAACTTCAAGGCTATGGCTTTCTGTGTCTAAAATGCTCTTAAGGTTATAAAAAGCTATGTTTCCTTGCCTACCGGCAGGCAGGTATGAGTTTTTTAAAAATTATGTCAAGTTCTCGATAATCAAGGAAAAAAATCCAGATTGTTAATCAGGGGATTAATAATTTCATAAATAAAAAGTAAAAGCCCCGAATGATCAACATTCAGGGCTTTTACTTTTAGCTTTCTACTTTACTTTGATTTGCTTTGCGCTATTGATTTTGGGAGTTTAAATTGTGGCTTTCCCTTACTGATAATTTCAGGTGCACCAACTAAAGTCATGGCTGAGCGAAAACCCATTTCTGCACTTGTTTCGTCCTGTTGCATATATCTTCTCGTTGCAGGATTTAGCCAGTATGCTCTATCATTCCAGGAGCCACCTTTGTAGACCCTTGAACGATCATTTATCAGTGTTGTGATTCCATAAAGATCGTTTACCACTGTATCAAGGTGACCACGAAAATCGGGATTATAAGGTTTGCCTGCAATTGCTGATGAATCAATAGCCGCCGCATCATTTTGTAATTCAGACCACTTTTGTTTTTTGCCTGATTTTGCAGGGTCTTTTATAGGACGGCCATATTTGTCCTTTGCATAGATACCTTTATCTCTATCTGACAATCTTTTATTTACGAAATCATTTCCCCTGAATGGATTAAAATCATTGAAATCCTCAAAACTTAATTTTCTATAAACGTCTGCTGTCCATTCATTCACGTTACCAGCCATATTATACAAGCCGAAATCATTGGGGACGTAACTTCTAACCGCATTAGTGATATCTGCCTTGTCATTAAGGTAACCACCTGTACCCATATTATCACCTTCTCCACGTTTAAAATTTGCTAATATCATACCTTGGGTGCGTAATTTAGGTGATCTGACACCTAGGCCATTCCAGGGATATATCCTGCCGTCTGCTATGTTTTCGTATTCAGTGTTTCCGGCTAAAGCTAAAGCTGCATATTCCCACTCGGCCTCAGTTGGTAAACGATAAGGTTGTTTCAATACCCCGTCTTCCAAACGTACTGGTCTGACAACACCTTTAGCATTGGGAGTTGTTCCGGTAGCCACTGCATTAGGATTCAAATCCTTTATCATCTTCTTTCCGTCGATTCCCTCACCACGGTATTGTCCGTTTAAGTAAATATCGGTATTAAAAGGTTCAGTAGATGTTGAAACAGTTGCAGCAGTTCCTGCTTTGCCTGCTCCGCCACTAAGTGTTTTATAGTCCACTAAATAACCTTTGCTTCTTAAAATCTCTTCATTTACACGGTCTGTACGCCAATCACAATAAGCATTGGCTTGCTCCCATGTTACTCCAACAACAGGATAATCCTGAAAGGCAGGATGGCGCATATAATTATTTACATACGGCTCGTTGTAGGAAAGTGGCTGTCTCCAAACCAGAGTATCTGGTAAGGCATTATAGTAGTATTCAGCATCATTTGGATAGTTTCGCCTAATCCAATAAAGATATTCGAGCCAGTCTACATTTGATACCTCAGTTTCATCCATATAGAACGACGCTACAGTTACCCTTCGTCTTACATTATCAAATTCATAACCCAGATCCTGATTTAAACTTCCGCCCATAACAAAGGTTCCCCCTTCAATGGCAATTAAGCCCGGGCCCGGGCCGGGTTTAACCTTGTTACTAACCTCAAAACCACCGTTATATTTACTATTGTAAGCCATTCCGGTTTTTGAAGACTGGCCGGAATTATTTTTAGAACAAGATGATAAAATTCCAAGAAGCATTATTGCTGCTAAAGAATAAATTGAGATTTGTTTCATTACCATTCGATGTAATTGGAGCATTAATTCTATAAAAGTACAAAAATGTACTTATATCCCCAATTGATTTTTATTGTCTTTAAATTATATCAAAACGAGGAAGCCGTTTTAAAACGAAAAAAGCTTAATAAATATTACAAAATTATATACGTAAAACCAATTTCAAAGCGTTTTAAAAAAAATATATTATTTTGCTAAAGATTTTAAAAAAATGTTTGGGACATGTGCTTAATATGCTAAAATGTTGGTTATTAATTCAACATAACTATTTATCAAATTTATCCCGATTATGTTTTGAGAATATCTGATTGTTACATAAAATATTTTCTCTCGATAATCTCTAAGAAATAATTCGTTTAATTGTCTATATTTAAAACACAGTAAAGCATAGATTTGGCTGAATTTTCAAAATTAATGGTTAACAAACTTTCGTTTTGTGATTATTTTGTTGTTTTAGTTATCTGCTTCCCTATAGTGGTTATGGCTCAGCCTACCCAATCAGACGGAAGGAGAACAAATACGATACAAACAGCGGCTCCATTTTTATTAATCACACCAGATGCCCGTTCAGGTGCTATGGGTGATGTTGGTGTTGCACTATCACCTGATGCAAATTCGATGCACTGGAATCCCGCCAAACTGGCCTTTCTTGAAAAACCAACCGGACTATCTGCTTCCTATACACCATGGCTTCGTAATCTGGTTCCGGATGTTGATCTTGGATATTTAAGTATGTATCATCGTTTGGATGATAGAAACACAATCGGTGGTGCATTAAGGTACTTTTCTTATGGTTCTATTCAACTTACGGACAATAGCCAGAATGACATAGGAGTATATAGTCCGAATGAATTTTCTGTTGAAGGCTCTTTTTCCAGAAGATTTGGTGAAGGTTTTTCTTTAGGAACTGCTTTGAGGTATATCCGCTCTAGTCTGAGTAATGGTCAATTTAATGGACAGGATATCCAGCCTGCAACCGCAATTGCAGCAGATGCTTCAGCATATTACAGGACAGGAACTGTCTTTTTAGGTAAGGATGCAGAGCTTGCATTAGGCTTGAATCTGTCCAATATTGGTTCAAAAATGAGTTATTCTGAAGGAGGCTCTAAATCCTTTCTCCCTGCTAACATGAAGCTTGGTGCTGCCACTACTTTTCTTTTTGATGAATTGAATCATTTTACAGTTGCCCTAGACATGAACAAATTACTTGTTCCAACCAATCCAATCCGGGATATCAATGGAAATATTATTGATGGAAAGGATCCAGACCGTTCTGTGCCAACAGCAATTTTTGGTTCATTTAGTGATGCGCCGGGTGGTTTTTCAGAAGAATTAAGTGAGATCAGCTTTTCTCTTGGAACCGAGTACTGGTACAATAAGCAATTTGCACTTCGTTCTGGGTATTTCTATGAGGCACCCACAAAAGGCGACAGAAGATACCTCTCTTTAGGCGCTGGTTTAAAATACAATGTATTTAACCTTGATTTTGCTTATTTGCTGGCAAACCAACAAACCAGTCCTTTAGCACAAACACTGCGTTTTTCACTGGTATTTAATTTCGAGAAGTAAACTAATGAAGATCAGAGTAGGATTTGGGTTCGATGTACACCAATTAGTTGATAATCATCCATTCATTCTGGGAGGAGTTAAATTAGAACATCATTCCGGAGCTTTCGGGCATTCGGATGCTGATGTTCTTGTGCATGCAATTTGTGATGCACTTTTGGGTGCGGCAAATCTACGAGACATTGGCTATCATTTTTCCAATACTGATGATCGCTGGAAAGGCATTAGCAGTCTCATTCTCTTGAAAGAGTGCGTCAAATTACTTAATCAAAAAGGCTGGAATGTTGGAAATATCGATGCAATGCTTTGTCTGGAGTCTCCCAAAATAAATCCACATATTCCTGAAATGAAGATTAAGATATCTGAGGCTGCAGGTATTACAGAAGATGATATCTCTATAAAAGCAACTACGAATGAAACGATGGGCTTTATTGGAAGAAAAGAAGGCTTGGTTGCATATGCGGTTTGTTTAATAGAGAAAAATCAAAACACCTAAGATTTTTCAGGAAACTTAAGTCCACTAACATCTACTGCACATTTACCGCAATTGCTGGCACAACCTTTTTTATTGGATATACTTTTGTACACCATTCGGCCGATATAAATAATCGCCAGAAGGAACACCAGAATAACTAAAATAAACTGCAAATCCACAAATTAAAAGTACAAAAAATCTATTGTTTGCTAGTCAGACTACAGTAAATTAAGTTGGGTATGATGTAATTTGTACATCTATTTTGCAAGAGGTTTTAGTTAAAATACTACTCGATTCTACTAATAATCCCCTTCAGGGAAAATCTACCCTTTTAAAGTATACTGACTAACAAGCGTTTATGTTACTTAACTTTTACATAATGTAAAAATCTGCTTATTAAATCCTACCTTTGCAAAAAAATTTAAGTTAGTTTTTTAATGCAAAAAATAAGAAATATAGCGATCATCGCTCACGTTGACCACGGTAAAACTACATTGGTTGATAAAATTTTACATCAAACTAATTTGTTCCGTGATAATCAGGATACCGGTGATCTGATTTTGGATAACAACGATCTTGAACGTGAACGTGGTATTACCATTGTTTCAAAGAATGTTTCTGTAAACTATAAGGGTGTCAAAATTAACATTATTGACACTCCCGGACACGCCGATTTTGGTGGCGAGGTTGAACGGGTATTGAAGATGGCTGATGGAGTTATTCTGTTGGTTGATGCCTTTGAAGGTGCAATGCCTCAAACCCGTTTTGTGACACAGAAGGCACTCTCACTCGGACTAAAACCGGTGGTTATTGTGAATAAAGTGGATAAAGAAAATTGTCGTCCGGAAGAGGTATACGAATCAATTTTTGAATTATTTTTCAATCTAGAGGCTACTGAAGATCAGCTTGATTTCCCGGTTTTATATGGTTCATCAAAGCAGGGTTGGATGAGTGAAGACTGGAAAGTGCAGACTGAAGATATTACGCCTTTACTGGATACAATTTTACAGCACATTCCACCTGCGCCAAGTTTTGATGGAACTCTTCAGATGCAAATCACTTCTCTGGATTATTCATCATTCGTAGGTCGTATCGCAATTGGGCGTGTGGCCAGGGGAGTGATTAAGGAAAATCAGCCTGTTTCTCTCGTTAAACGTGACGGAACCATACAAAAATCAAGAATAAAGGAACTTTATACTTTTGAGGGATTAGGAAAGGTGCGCGTTCAGGAAGTTTCTTCAGGCGATATTTGTGCAGTTGTAGGAATTGAGGGTTTTGATATTGGTGATACAATTGCCGATTTCGAAAAGCCTGAGCAGCTGGAAGTAATTAAAATTGATGAGCCAACCATGAATATGTTGTTTACGATCAACAATTCACCAATGTTTGGAAAAGAAGGAAAATTTGTAACCTCACAGCGTTTGCGTGAGCGTCTTTATAAAGAGATGGAAAAAAATCTGGCACTGAAGGTTGTAGAAACTGATTCGCCGGATTCTTACCTGGTTTATGGCCGTGGAATTCTACACTTGTCGGTTCTCATCGAAACTATGCGTCGTGAAGGGTATGAACTTCAGGTTGGACAACCTCAGGTTATCATTAAGGAAATTGACGGACAGAAGTGTGAGCCGATTGAAACACTTATCGTGGACGTACCTGCAGAAGTTTCCGGTAAAGTGATTGAATTAGTAACCCAGCGTAAGGGTGAACTACTTATTATGGAGCCTAAAGGAGACCTTCAGCACCTTGAATTCGAAATTCCGGCACGTGGTATCATCGGACTCCGCAATAACGTTTTGACAGCCACTGCTGGTGAGGCAATTATGGCTCACCGATTTAAAGCTTATGAGCCATGGAAGGGTAATATCCCGGGTCGTCTTAATGGTGTTTTGGTGTCAATGGAAAAAGGTTCAACCACAGCATATTCAATTGATAAATTGCAGGATCGTGGTCGCTTTTTCATTGAGCCGGGTGTTGAAGTCTATGAAGGACAGATTATGGGTGAACATATCCGTGACAACGACCTGGTTGTAAATGTTGTGAAGGGTAAAGCCCTGACCAATATGCGTGCATCAGGTACAGATGATAATGCACGTATCGCTACTGCAGTTAAATTTTCATTGGAAGAAGCAATGGAATATATCCAGGCTGATGAGTACATTGAAATAACTCCGAAAAGTATGCGCCTACGCAAAATCTATCTGACTGAGAATGAGCGTAAAATCAATGCAAAGAAATTTGTGAACCAATAATAAAGTAATTTTATTTTAGAAAATAGAAGAATTGGCCCCGGATTTAATCCGGGGCTTTTCTATTATATTTGTTTTGATGAAGTCTCCAGTTATACCCGGATTTGACCAACAAGCTTTTAGTAAGTACCTAAAGAACACCGGCTGGTTGTTCCTTGCCAGAGTGGGGAGTTTAGGGATTAAAATTCTAGCGGGTATTGCTGTTGCCAATTATCTTGGAAAGACCGCGAATGGAATACTTAATTACCCGCTTGTTTTTGTAACCTTTTTTCTGGCAGCCGCCGCACTCGGACTCGATGGATTCGTAACCCGTGAACTTATTTCACAGCCCGAAAAAAAGAATAAACTTCTGGGTACTGCTTTTCGAATGAGGCTTTTGGCCGGGATCATTATCGTTCCACTTGCTTGGTTAATTTATACTCTTTTTAGAGGAAGTAATGGCGATATACCCGTCAGTTATATACTGATTGCTTCTTGCATCGGTATTACACAATCATTGTCTATAATCGATAGTTATTTTCAATCCCGGGTTCAGGGGAAATATGTAATGATGGTTCAGGTGACGGGAAATCTTTTGTCGGCAGGCATTAAACTTATATTGATTTTTGCTTCTGCTCCTTTATTTTGGTTTATCTGGACTTTACTCATCGATGCTGCAATTTTGGCATTAGGGTATCTGATAGCTTACAGAGCGAAAGGAAACCATACTGAAGCGTGGGAGTATGAAGGGAGTCTCGCCAGATATCTGTTAAAACATTCATGGCCACTTGCATTTTCTGCCATTCTGGTCACTGTTTATATGAAAATAGGGCAACTTATGGTAGAAAGTTTTCTTGGTGTTGGAGCCCTTGGAATTTATTCAACGGTGGTCAACTGGAGTGAAAGCTGGTATTTTATTCCCGTTGCAATCGTAACATCAGTATTTCCTGCTATTATGAATGCCCGTCGGGATGATCAATTGCGCTATCAGAAAAGACTGACCGATATGTATGATCTGATGGTATTAATTAGCATGAGCATTGCAATATTCATGAGCTTTGCCTCCACTTTTATTTATCAATATTTTTATGATGCAGAGTTTGCAGAAGGTGCAAAAATATTAACCATTCATATTTGGGCCGGCGTTTTTGTTTTTCTGGGCAGTGCAAGTGGTCAATATTTAGTTGCCGAAGGATATACCCGGTTTTCACTTTATCGTACTGCAGCAGGAGCTGTGGTGAACATTGTTCTGGGCTTTTTTTGGATTCCTTTATACGGACTTCAGGGAGCGGCCTTTGCTACTTTAATCGCCTACTTTTCTGCTACTTTTTTTATCCTTGTATTTCCTGAAACCAGAAAACAAGGAATAAACATGCTTAAATCCTTATTTTTAATTTCACTCTTTCAAAAAATCGCAAAACGTTGAAAAGGACAGAATCTTACACTAGTTTACTAAAACGCTCACGAATAAAAACCTTACTCTCATTTGGACTGAAAGGTTATTTAACAGAAATAGGCTGGTTCAAAGCTTTTGATACCAAATCGCCAATTGACCATAATTCAGAACCAATTCCATGGGTTACTTATTCGTTCATTGACTTTATTGCTGACCGTATTCAAAAAAGTCATACCATTTTTGAATTTGGGTCGGGTAATTCAACATTCTATTATGCTCAGCGTGCAAAGAAGGTTGTTAGTGTAGAACATGATAAGGCATGGTACGATAAGATCTCTGCAACCAAACCCATGAATTCCGAGATGATATTCTGCGAACTACAGAAAAATGGAGATTACAGCAAAATGCCCGAAAGTATGGGTCAGAAATTCGATATCATTATAGTTGATGGCCGCGATAGAGTGAACTGCTGTTTCCATTCTATTGGGGCACTTAGTGAATCGGGTGTAATAGTGCTGGATGATTCAGAACGTGAAAGTTATGCTGATGCGGTCAGTTTCTTTAGGAAGGAGGGATTCCGGGAATTATCTTTCAGTGGAATCTCACCCGGCCTATTTTATCGTAAGTCTACATCAATATTTTATAAAGACAATAATTGCCTGTTTATTTAGGATGAGTAATGAGATTTTAAGTGCTGATATTAAAAGCGCCTATGATGATTTTTATCTGGGACGTGATGAGCAATGGAGAATGCTGGGTGCTAAGTACAAGGCTTTAAACATCTTGGATGTATGCAGGGGATATGAATTTAAAAAGGTTCTCGAAGTTGGGGCCGGTGATGGAAGTATTTTGCGGCACCTGGATGCGATGAGTATTTTTCCTGAAATTCATGCTTTGGAGATATCTCAAAGTGGTGTAGATCAGATCAATTCGAGAAAACTGAAAAGTTTAAAGTCGGTGAGTGTTTTTGATGGATATCATATCCCTTTCGATGATAATGAATTTGATCTTGTTATTCTAGCCCATGTACTTGAGCATGTGGAGTTTGAACGGATGTTGTTACGTGAGATAAAAAGGGTATCCAAATATGTGGTCATTGAAGTCCCCTGTGATTATCGTTTTGGTGTGGATAAAAGAATGAAGCATTTTTTAAATTATGGGCATATTAACATGTATACGCCAAGCTCTGTGCGGTTCTTAGTTCAGTCGGAAGGTTTTGAAGTGCTCGCTGATAAGACTTCATTAATTGAACCGGAAGTTACTAAATTCAATACCTTTATCAATCAGGGGAAAGCTAAAAGTCTGTTGAATTCTCTTCGAATTGACATTGAATACTTTATCAAAAAATTAATTGTTTCGTTATTTGGTCGCAGGAGGAAGGAATCTTTTTCCAATGCTTATACCCTATTTTTAAGGAAGAATGGTGATCTGGATATATTCAGCCATTAATTAAAATAAATTATTTTATGAAGACTGTCTTATTTTCGATTCCCTTTCTGCTTATTATTTTTCTGCAACTATTTGGTGGTAATCCTCAGGGGAGATCAACATACTGGAATTCTTATGCTGATTCACTGTCGATTAGAAAGGCCTTTTCTGAGTCGCCAGTGCTAACTGCTAGGGAGTCTATAAAGAAAATGCAGATCCAGAAGGGATTTCAGGTTCATATTGTTGCTACAGAGCCGCTTTTAACTTCACCTGTTGCTATAAGTTTTGATGATAAAGGCAGGATTTGGGTCGTGGAAATGGAAAATTATATGCCTGATTCCTTAGGTAAAGGAGAAGATTTGCCGGTTGGAAAGATTGTGATCTTGACTGACAAAAACGGGGATGGGAGAATGGATCAAAGAAAGATTTTTCTCGATTCTCTGGTGCTTCCCCGGGCTATTTGTTTCATTGAAAATGGAATTCTTGTCGCTGAATCTCCGAAACTTTGGTTTTACGAGATTAAAAATGATAAGCCTATTAAAAAAACGCTTGTTGATGCTGCTTACGCTGAAGGTGGAAATGTGGAGCATCAGCCTAATGGCTTATTCAGGGCTTTGGATAATTGGATATACAGTGCTAAATCAACCAAAAGATATAGAAAGCTTGAAAATAAATGGTTAATTGAAACAACCCATTTCAGAGGACAATGGGGAATTTCACAGGATGATCAGGGCCGACTATTTTATAACAATAACTCAGAAAATCTTCAGGGTGATTATTTTAGTCCGGGTTTTGGAGCAACAAACCCGAATCAGTCAAAGCTTGCCGGATTTTCAGAAAGCATCATTAAAAACAATAAAGTTTATCCAATCAGACCTAACACTGGGGTGAACAGGGCCTACCTAAAGGGGATTATCGATGAGAATTTGAAGCTAGTTAATTTTACCGCTGCCTGTGGACCAGTAATTTTTAACAGTACTTTGTTTGGACCGGATTATTATGGAAATGCCTTTGTCGCAGAGCCATCTGCAAATCTTATCAAGCGAAATATTTTGAGTAACGAGGGCAACTTGGTCAGGGGTAATCAGGCTTATATCGGACGCGAATTTCTGGCAAGTACTGATGAACGGTTCCGGCCTGTGAATCTAAATACCGGTCCGGATGGTGCCTTATATATTGTTGATTTCTACCGCGGAATCATCCAGCATAAAACCTATCTAACTCCTTACCTCAAAAGTGAGATCAAAGCCAGAAACCTCACTCAACCCCTTAATCATGGTCGTATTTACAAAGTTATGCCAAAGGAAACGAGGTCTAGGGTGGTCAAAATTCCTCAGGATCCCACAAAACTGATTGCCTTGTTATCCGATTCAAATGGTTGGGTTCGTAATAAAGCGCAGCAAGTTTTGGTTGATGGGAAAGATAAAAGTCTGGCTTTGCCTTTGAGGCAGTTATTGAACTCCAGATCAAATAATTTAGCCAGGGTTCATGCCCTTTGGACTCTGGAAGGTCTGGGAGTTCTTGGTAAGGATGATGTTTTGCCCCTTTTGAAAAGTACAGATTGGACATTGCGTGTGCAGGCATTAACTGTTTTACCATCTGTTTTGACTAGAGCGAATTATAAAGAGTTTCTTCCGGTTTTAAACTCATTGCTTGATGATGAAGATACGCTTGCGGCGCCCTACCTCGCTTTTTTAAATCCCTACATTGAGACCTTCGATCCCGCAGAAGCAAATAAAATTTTATTAAATCTCTCTAGAAAGTATGCTACCGATAGCTTTATTTCCGATGCGGTTATCAGTAATCTTCAAAACAAGGAATTGGCTTTTTATAGAAATTTCACCGGGATTAATCCGGACACGAGTCTTTTTCTAAGTAAACGATTGAAGAAAATTGTCGAGGATATGGCGAAGAAAAAAGTTGATGCGCCCGATCCGGCAAAAGAGTTTCCAAAAGGTCTTGCCTTATACAAAAATATTTGTCAGGCCTGCCATGGAGCTGATGGAAATGGAGTAAATGGACTCGCTCCACCACTTAATAACTCAGATTGGGTTACAGGAGATAAGAAAAGGCTTACTGCTGTTGTTCTCTTTGGACTTGGCGGACCAATAACTGTCAGTAAAAAATTATACAAGGCTCCGGAGGTTAGTGGTGAGATGCCCGGAATTGCTTCTAATACCAATTTTTCTGATGAGGATGTCGCCCAGGTTTTAAGCTATATCCGGGGTTCCTGGGCTAATTCGGCTGATAAAGTTTCAAAGGACGAGGTTGCTGGCATTCGTTTAAAATTTAAAGGAAGGCAGATGGGTTTTACGGAGAAGGAGTTTTTTAATTGACAGTTGAAAAATGTAGATTCAAATTAAAATAATTTACTCGAATAGTTCCGTACTCAATACTTTGTAATCGATACTCAATACTATGTAATGCAAAACTTTGCCCCTATAGCTTTATTCGTTTATAACCGTCCGGAGCATACCAGACGGACAATAAAGTTTTTGCAGCAAAATTTGCTTGCGAATGAATCCCGGCTTTTTATTTTCTCTGATGCGGCCAAAGATTCTTCTCAACAACTTTTAGTGGACGAAGTTAGAGCTATTATCAGACTGGTTGATGGATTTAAATCTGTTGAAATCATTGAACGGAAAACTAATTTCGGTCTTGCTGAGTCTATTATTAATGGTGTGAGTACTTTGGTTTCTGAGTATGGCAAAGTCATAGTTTTTGAAGATGATTTGATAAGTTCGGCATATACCCTGCAATATTTCAATGATGCTCTCCAACGGTATCAAAATGAAGAAAAGGTGATGCATATCGGTGCTTACATGTATCCACTGAAAGGTGAAAACCTGCCAGAAACTTTTTTCTACAGGGCTGCAACAAGCTGGGGCTGGGCAACATGGGAAAGGGCCTGGAAAGATTTCGAGCCTGATGTCAATAAGATAATCGCCCGGTTCGACAGAAAAAAGAAAAATGAATTCTCCATTGAGGGAACAATGAACTTCTGGAAACAGATTATTGAATTTAAACTAGGCAGGAACAATTCATGGGCGATACGCTGGTATGCTTCCATATTTCTCAAAGGTGGTTTAACATTGAATCCTTCAAAATCCCTGATCAATAATATCGGGCATGACGGTTCAGGAATTCACTCAGGCTTGAATGATATTTATCATGTGATCATAAATCCAGTTCTGCTTACAACTTTTCCAGAAAAAATTGAGGAGAATAAAGAAGCTTATCTGGCAATTAAGGATTTTCTGAAAACCCGAAAAGGGAGCCTGTGGCAGAGAATATTGCGTTTTACGAAACAGAAAATAAAGGGTTTCTGATATGTTTTATGTAACAATCCACTATTCAGAAAAAAAGAAATATTATTACAATTTAGTACGCTCTTAGCCGCGGAGGCAAGGTACTTTTTTCGGTGTTTATTTTTGTTTCAAAAGGCCCTCAAGCTGCTTCGCGGTTTGCTTGATCAAAAAGTACCCAATGCCGAACCGCTATTTTGCGGTGAGACCATGAAGGCCATAAAAAACAAGAAAAAATACTGAGTAAAATCAAGAAAAAAAAACGAAGCTTCCCCCCACAGGCAAAACACCCCCCGTATCTAATACGGGGCAAGCTCCGTTTTCAGCCCACCGCGCAAAATCCTAGTTCATTTGAAATTTTATACTAAAATCAAAATCTGAGGCGTTTTCTAACAATAGCCATTATTGAACTAAAATTCAGATAGAGTTGGAATGTACTTTGGCCCAAGTAATATCTCCCCGTTAACCTTCTTTTCCGCCTTGGCTGGTGCGTTAGATCCAAGCCAAGCCTTACTACTGACTTTCGAAGCAGCAGACGCAGCGGCGGGGTTTTGGTCCTTTTTTCCTGAAGAAAAGGACTAGGCCCCCGCGGCCATGAGCGGGATGGATTAAGTTTTTTCAAATAAAACTATTATTTTCTAGCCTCCAGAACGATGTAGGGTGATAATAATTTTGATTCAAAAGGCAAAACCTTAGTAACTACTTTCCCAATAAACCAGATGCTTTTTATAAATGCTTTTGTCAAGCCAGATTTTTGATCTTTATTCTCAAGCCAAACACTGTATCGGCCAAAGTATGATGATTTTATAGATTTCATACCGACTTCTTCCAATATCGCTGCAAGATATTTGGTATCCATGCATTCAATATAATGTTTCAGGTAGTTATCCCTGTCGAAAGTTTTTTGAACCCAGCCATTTACACTTCTGAAATTGGGAAGGGTAATAAATAAGGTACCCCCGGGCTTTAAAAATTCAAGGTGCCGTTCAATGATATCTTTGGTATCCTTAAAATGTTCAATCAAACCGCAGGAAAGCACCAGATCGTATTTCTGTTCAGGATGATACTGAAAAACATCATTCTCAATCACTGGGATCTCACTTTCATCCAGGCCATTTTTGTTCAGTACTTTTTTTAAAATATCAGAATGAATAAAATAATCGAAAAGAGTGGTATTTACTCCGAGGTATTTATGCAGGAATATGGAATAATACCCTGGAAATCCGCCCAGTTCAATAGCCGTTTTAACTTTATTTGTTTTGACTATTTCTTCCAGTTGCTGATGAAAAAGGTAATTCTTATAGATCACTATCGCCAGATCGGGTTTGGTTTCCCAATAATTGGTCCAGAATTGCCTGTCGGTTAATTGATTTGCCATACATGAGCAAAGAAAACAAAATTTTAGATACGCTGGTTAAAATAGCTAGCTGGGAAAGCAATTTGTTTTTATGAAAATCTTTCTGTTAGTGATATGAATTGTATTTTTGGTGTAGTGAGAATTATCCACCTGAATTCATATGCTGGAAACGGCGGTGCTGGGCGTGCTTGTTTGCGCCTGAATAAAGCCTTGAAAGCCGAGGGCTTGGACTCTGTACTGGCAATTAATTTTCTGTTCAAGGATAATCCCGGGGCCGTCAATCTATCCAAAGGCTTTTTCAATAAATGGATTACAGTATTTGGAATCCTTGTCGAGCGATATTATTCTAAGTTCTTTACCAAGCCATTGCCGATACCTTTTTCATTTCCGCTATGGGGTAGAGATGTCTCAAAGCTTGAATTACTTCGTTCAGCTGATATTATTCATCTGCACTGGATCAATCATGCATTCTTAAGGCCTGCAGATCTTGCAAAATTGTCAGCTTTGAATAAACCTATCGTATGGACTTTCCATGACAGCAATGCTTTTACCGGTGGATGCCATGTGCGGTATGAATGTGATCATTTTCTGAAGGAGTGTGGTCATTGTCCGGTACTGAAGAATTCTGGTTCTGACGACGGGTCTCATGAAATCTGGATTCAAAAGAAAAACGCCTATTCAGGACTGAATTTTACCGTCATTGCGCCTGGAAGATGGATGGCTGATTCAGTTCGGATGAGCAGTTTGCTTAGATCGGCTAAAGTTGTGAATATTCCGAACACGCTGGATACGGATATTTTCAGGCCATCTGATAAAGGTTCGGCCAGACATGTATTGGGCTTAGAAACTGGAAAATTCATTATGATGAGCGGTTTTATGCCGTCCCGTTTGGATATGCATAAAGGGACCAGCTATTTAGTAGAGGCAATAGAAATTTATGCTGCTAATTATGATCTTGACCCTGATCAGATGGAATTGATCATTTTTGGTAACAGAGACGATAAGAACATCCCTGATTTCCCAATCAAAACCACTTTTCTAGGAACGATTTCTGATGATGAAAAACTGGCTTTATGTTACAGTGTAGCTGATGTTTTTTTGGCTCCCTCACTTGAAGATAATCTCCCAAACACTGTAATGGAGAGTCTGGCATGTGGTACTCCGGTAGTTGCATTCAGAACTGGTGGTATCCCGGATATGGTTCAGCATCAGCAAAATGGTTATCTGGCTGAATACCGTTCTTCTGCAGATCTTGCTCGAGGAATTGCATGGGTTTATTCAGCAAATCGCCAGGTATTGAGAGCAAACTCCCGCAAAACAATTGAAGATCATTTTTCTGAACATACCATTGCACGCCGACATATCGAATTATACGAATCATTGCTTAAAAATCATGTTCCAGCCTAAATTAACGGTAATTACTATTGTGTATAATAATGTACGGGCTATTGAACGCACGGTTCTATCGGTATTGAACCAAACTTACCCAAACATTGAATACCTTGTAATTGATGGTGCTTCTGTAGATGGAACACTGGAGATCCTGAAAAAACATGAAGGAAGAATATCTAAGCTGATTTCTGAAACGGATAAAGGTATTTATGATGCAATGAACAAAGGACTGGCACTGAGCAGTGGTGATTATATTTTGTTCATGAATTCAGGCGATGAAATCTATGATTCTGATACTATTGAAAAGGTATTTGCCTCTGCTCTTGATGCGGACATCTATTATGGGGAGACTGAGATGTATAATGAAGACTGGAAAAGTCTGGGACAAAGAAGGCATAAAGCACCTGAAACTTTTACCTGGAAAGACTTTAAGTATGGGATGAGTATTAGTCATCAGGCTATTTATATCCGTAAATCCCTGGTTGAGCCTTATGATACTCAATATAAATTGAGTTCAGATATTGATTGGATCATTAAGGCAGCTAAAAAGGCTGCAAAGATTGTTAATACAAGAATTTATGTTGCAAAGTATCTGGTTGGTGGAATGTCAAAAAAGAAGCATAGTCAGAGTTTAATTGAGCGGTTCCATATTTTTTCGAAATATTATGGTCTAATTCCCAATGTGTTTAACCATGCTGTTATAGCAAGCAGGTTAGCTTTTTATTACCTGAAACATAGAAGGACGAATGATTGAGGGTGTTATAAGTTATAAGTTATATGAAATAAGTTTTACATTCCATCATTCCGTACACATCTGCAGTATTTTCTTCATGAGCTTGTAATTTGCGTTGGGGAGAAATCTGTTGATGTTATGGTCGCTTTTGATCATGAGATTTCTCCTCGTGTTTAATTAGTCTAGCCTTAAAAAGCATATAACCATTTGATTATCAACAATTTGTTGATAAAATAGAGTAGTTTTATCTGCAAGTTTTTTTGATTTTTGTATCATAAGCTTGTAGATAATTATGCTCAGTAAACCAGTAATTACCGCTCAATTAAGTTTTTTACAGCCAGGTCTGAAAGAACAATTATCGAATAAACACCCTTTGTATATTTTAGCCAATCAGATTAACTGGCAATTGTTTGAAGAAAGTTTCAGCAAGCATTACCGGGAAGATTTTGGCAGACCGGCCAAGCCCATCCGGCTCATGGTGGCCTTGCTCATGTTAAAGCATATCCGTAACCTGAGTGACGAAAGTGTGGTTGAGCAATGGTCAGAGAATGGTTATTACCAATATTTCAGCGGAGGGCAGGTATTTACACCTATAGCTCCATGTGAGGCCAGTGAGCTGGTTCATTTCCGCAACCGCATCGGCCCGCAGGGGGTAGAGTTGATCCTGAAAGAAAGTATCCGTATCAATGGTAAAGATGGCAAAGAAGACAGGGGCAGTATAGACACCACTGTGCAGGAAAAGAATATCACTTACCCGACCGATAGTAAACTACACCGGAAGATCATTAAGAAATGTCATGCCATAGCAGATAAAGAAGGGCTGGAACTGCGTCAGCGCTATAGCCGAACCCTAAAGCGTCTGGGTATAGACCAGCGCTTCAGAAACCATCCCCGAAATGGTCAGAAAGCCCGCCGTGCAGACCGCAAAGTAAAAACGATTGCAGGAAGGCTGGTACGGGAACTTGGCCGCAAACTTAGTTCGAATCAATATGGTGGTGAACTGGCATTGTTCTCCCGGGTACTCCAGCAGAAAAAGCAGGATAAGAACAAGATCTACAGTTTACATGAACCGGATGTAAAATGCATCAGTAAAGGGAAGGAGCATAAGAAATATGAATTCGGCTCTAAAGTATCGATCACCATTACCCGTAACAGTGGTGTGATTATTGGGGCATTAAACATTCCGGGCAATGATTACGACGGTCATACACTCGATGCAGCAATAGATCAGCAACAGCGGTTAAGTGGCCATGTGTTGAAAGAAGTAGCGGTAGACCGGGGATATCGGGGGATTAGTCAGGTGAGAGGGACACAGATTCATACGCCCAAACCTTTCTCTAAGAAACTGAATGTATATCAACGGATGAAACGAAGGAAGGCCTTTACAAGAAGAGCGGCTATAGAGCCTAAAATCGGTCATTTGAAGGCGGATCATCGCCTAAGCAGAAACTTTTACAAGGCAATCAAAGGCGATGATATCAATGTAATGCTGGCAGCAGCTGCAATGAACTTTAAAAGAATGATGAATATCTGGAAAAACAATCTTTGGCGGCTTTTTTACCAGTTCCTACTCAAAATCTATTGCGCAACAAAAAGCCATTCGACTATATTTGCTTTTCAAAAATGACTTTTTAAGGCTCGACTAATTATCTTTTAAAAGGCGCAAATTGAGTTCGCTCATCGAAATGACGGGACTACGCTTCTACCAGCTCTGGATTTTTACTTTTCATTTCGGTGTAGAACGCATAACCCAAACCCAGAATAAGCAGGATAGAGGCAATCAATGATATGATTTCACCTGTGTAATAGGAAGTAGGTTCGAATTTGAATTCGATTTTGTGATTTCCACCGGGCAGTTGGGCGGCTCTTAAAAGATAATCAGCCCTGAAATAAGGAATTTTTTCCCCGTCTAAATACGCATTCCATCCTTTTTCATACCAGATCTCTGAAAATACTGCAAGCACATCTCTTCCTGAGGAGTATTCATAGGTCATATGATCGGGATGATAATTTGTAAGTCTGATGAAAGAATTTCCATCATATCCAACCTTTTTTATATCAATTAACGGCTTAAACTCTTCATGTACAACCATTACCTTTTTTGGATCGAAGCTGCTGATTGCCAGCATTTCCTCATCAGCACTTTTTACATATTCCACATTCTGAACAAACCAGGCATTTCCTGCGGCAGTAGAACGGTTTACCATGGTTTCTTTCTCGCCATTTTGATCTGAGGTGATCAAATATTTTGTATTCAACATATCCAGAACGTCCTCATTGATTGCTCCATTGAATTGTTTATCCAGCACCTCCTGATATCTCTTCAATTTTGCTGCATGATAGCCTCCAATGCTTTTATGGAAGTAAGAAGGAATTGAATTGGAGAATGGATTGCCGGAGGCAAGATCAAGGACACGATAAATTGATCCATCTCTCTGAATAATCTGATCTACATCCCTTGTTTTAAATTGTTGAGCAAGGATATTTTTCTCTACAAATTTTTCATTATTCAGATATCGTCTGTCAATATTCCACATATCTGTCAAAATCACAGCAGCTAAAATCATAAATGTTACCTGAGGATTCATTTTCTTTCTGATCAATGCCCAAATTAATCCGGCTCCAATGAGAACAAAGAAAAGAGATCTCAAAGCATCCATTCTGGCCAGACTTATTCTGTCGTCCACCAGTGCCTTAGCTATAGAATCAGCAAATGCTCGGTCTCCATTAGTTACCTGAGTTAATTGCTCAATAAAGTTGTTATGGTTCTGTGTTTTGAAGTCCAGTAACACAGTTGGAATTGCAATTAGGATAATTAGAAGACCTCCAGTAATGTATAAACTCTTCAAAAGGCTTTTATTCAGTTTTTTAGGATCCTCGGTATGGAACGCGACTTCTTTTACAGCAAGAATGGCCAATACAGGAATTAGAAACGCAGTAATAACCAGGATAGATTCTACGGCTCTGAATTTATTATAGAGCGGGAAATAGTCAAAGAAAAGATCAGACAGAAAAGGTAAATGCCTTCCGAAAGAGAGCAGAAGACACAAAAGACTCGCACTCAGAATCCACCATTTTATTCTGTTTTTTACAATGAATAAACCAAGAACGAACAGGAAGCAGATACTTGCTCCAAAATACCATGGTCCTGAAGTGAATTGTTTATCGCCCCAGTAGGTACTTAGCCCAATCTGCGATAATTGCTGCATTGCAGGCATTAGCTGCTCTGCAGGAATACCTTTGGTAGAAAGGACTTTCGCAACTTCGGAATTCTCATCCAAATTACCTGAACCGGACGCACCTCCATAGGCATTTGGTACCAGAAATGTTAAACTTTCACCAAGTCCCTGACTCCATTGATAAGCATATTCACGATCAAGACCATTATTAGGCTCCGACTTTTCAGTTTTTAAGTTTGATTTTCCCCGGATAGTTTCAGCGCCGTATTCATAAGTTGTCCATAGCATCCCTGCATTCACTGCAATAGCAAGCAGAGTTGCTGCAGCCAGGTATCCAAAAGATTTTAGAAAATCCTGAGTGGTTTTAGATTTAACCGCGTGATATAGTTCGATTCCAACATAAATCAGCAAAGCAATAAACAGATAATAAGTCATCTGGATATGGTTGGTTCTGATTTCAATGGCAAGGAATAAGGCAGTTAAAACAGCACCGATAAGATATTGCCTCCGAAAAGCCATTATAATTCCCGCAAGAATAGGAGGAAAAAATGCGATAGCCATTGCTTTATTGCTATGACCGGCATCAATAATCTGGAAATTATACGAGGAGAATGCAAATGCAATAGCGCCTGCAGCTGCAAGCCATGGGTTCATTCTTAAAACGCAGAATAACAAATATGCTCCCAAAAGATAAAGAAGAACGGTATCAATTGGATTTGGGAATACTGTTTTAAAAAAAGAGATGATATAGGTGGTAACATTGTTTGGATATTGAACCCATATTTGAAATGCAGGCATACCGCCAAACATGGAATTGGTCCATAATGGTCCTTTACCATCCTTTGCCCTAACATCCATGATTTCTTTTTGCATCCCCTGAGCCATAAGAACATCGCTCTGATAGAGGGCTTTACCTTGCAATGCCGGACTGAAATAGACAAAACATAAGGAAATAAATATTCCTATGATTGCCAGATGTACTCCATTGCTTTTAAACCAGTTATTCATACTGCATAAATTAGTTGAATGCCAAAAATAGAAAAAAGCTTAAACCTGCAAGGCCTGTTATTGAGCTTTATGAAAATAAATCTTAATTATCGGTAAATCTTGGCAAAATTTACAGCAGAAAAAGCATGTAAACTAAACAGGAAATAGAAAATTGATCTGATTAAAATGGAACTATGGGTTTTTAACTTCCTCATATTCCACAAAATCACCAGCCTGATCACCACGATTTTTTTCTTTCGGCGGCATATAATCTACACGGATACGGCCATCAGGATGTTGGTTATGCTGTTGCTGATAACGTTGATTAGCCTGATTTTGTGCTTTTGTTATAATTTTTTGAAATGCGATCGGCAAAAGCACGCGGGCTATCATTTTAATTAGCCAGAGAATACAAATGGTTATGAATAAAAACTTTAAAATTCCCATGATAACGAAATATAATAATCAAATATAGACGTTAATTTTTTTAAAATGTTTCAATAAGGAGTAAATGTTACAATGGAGTTACGCTGAAAGGGAATTATCAACCCGATTGCTATCGGATTTTGCAAATGAGGGATAACAATTAGCAAATTGAGATAATGAGCAAATGAGCAATTCCTACTTTATTGCTTAGAAAGTACCTCATTCAGATCGTTTTTATTCAAATATTTCTACCACGCGGCCTACTTGTCCGTCTTCAAGCCTTACTTTGATTCCTCTGGAATGAAAAGCTGAACTTGTGAGTAGTGCCTGAACAATTCCCCTGGTTCTTACACCATTGCGCTGGTCTTTTTTAAGGATAATATCAACTTCTAGTCCGGGATAAATGTCTTTTCTGTTTTTTCCGTCCATCATTAATTTGTTTGGGGTCTGAGGTCTGAAGTTTATGAATTTTGGTGGTTAATTCAAATTTGAAAGTTAGATGGAATTTAATTTTCAATTCTCCATTCTCCACTCTCAATTAATTAAACCTCTCCTCCATCACTTTCTCCAAAGCAAACATTTCGTCCCTTAATTTGGCTGCCAAAAGGAAATCCATTTCTTTCGCTGCAAGGGCCATTTCTTTTTTCGTTTTATCTATGGATTTTTGTAATTCAGGTTTGGTCATGTATTGAACGATTGGATCAGCCGCCAGATTATCGGTCATTTCCTTTTCGATATAAGTTTTCTGAACACCCCCTTTAAAATCCATAACCGAGGTTTGCTCGATAATGGCTTCACGTGATTTTCCTACTGTCCTTGGTGTAATACCATGTTTGGTATTATATGCAACCTGTTTCTCTCTTCTTCGATTAGTTTCTTCAATAGTGACCCGCATACTGTTTGTAATTTTATCGGCATACATGATCACCCGCCCACGGTCATTTCTGGCCGCGCGTCCAATTGTTTGAATCAAAGATCGTTCAGATCGAAGGAAGCCTTCCTTATCAGCATCCAGAATGGCTACCAATGATACTTCCGGAAGATCAAGGCCCTCACGAAGTAGGTTTATCCCAATCAGAACATCAATTACACCCAGTCTAAGGTCACGTAGAATTTCAACCCTTTCCATGGTTTTTACCTCCGAGTGAATATATCTTACTTTAATTCCAAGACGGTTCATATATTTTGTAAGTTCCTCGGACATCCGTTTGGTCAGGGTAGTAACAAGTATTCTATCACCAAGTTTGACTGTTTTGTCGATCTCATCAAGCAGGTCGTCAACCTGATTTACCACAGGCCGGATCTCAATTTCCGGATCCAAAAGTCCCGTAGGCCGGATCACCTGCTCAACAAATACCCCTTCAGTTTGCTCCAGTTCGTAATCACCTGGAGTGGCACTTACATAAATGGTCTGTGGGGCAAGTTTTTCAAATTCATTAAAGTTCAGGGGACGGTTGTCTAGTGCTGCCGGCAAACGGAAACCATAATCCACCAGAGAGATTTTTCTGGAACGGTCGCCCCCGTACATTGCCCGGATTTGTGGAACGGTTACATGGCTTTCGTCTATCACCATCAGATAATCATCCGGGAAATAATCCAGCAGACAGAACGGTCGCATACCCGGGGTTCTTCCATCAAAAAAGCGGGAGTAATTTTCAATTCCGCTACAATAACCTAATTCACGGATCATTTCCAGGTCATAATTGACCCGTTCTTCCAGTCTTTTAGCTTCTAGAAATCGTTTCTCATCCAAAAACTGCTGTTTTCGACTTTCCAGTTCTTCCTGAATAGCCCAGATAGATTGGGTTAGCCGGTCTTTTGGGGTGACAAATAAATTGGCAGGAAAAACAGCCAGATGATCCATTTTTTCCAATGTTTTTCCTGATGCCGGATCAATTGTGCTTAG
>CAMCTU010000010.1 GCA_945878525.1 Sphingobacterium thalpophilum | reverse complement strand
TGGATATTGTAAAAACTGTGCACCCACATCCTACTATGAGTGAAGCAATCATGGAAGCGGCTGCTGATGCTTATGGGGAAGTGATTCACCTTTAACAATTGAGAATGGAGAATTGAAAGTGGAGAGTTAACAGCTATCAATTCTCAACTTTCAACTAAATTGTATTGTCTGGATCTGCCTCATCATCACTGGTTTGTTCGATTGGCCTTTAATAGTTTCTGGTTAAAGCAAACGAGGCTCTGGTTATAGAATATAATAAATAGATAACGGACTTTTTGATTAGTTAAATCATAAATATGTACCTTTTCTAAAACATTACCGATGTGTACTTCATATGCTGTTTGAGCTGGAATTGGTGGTTAATAATCAATTATTGCAGGAGTTATCTAATTAAAGACCCTAAAACTTATTGAAGATATTTTTCCTGACCGATCAATCGCATAATTTATTTGATTAAAACTCTCATTAAAGGCTACAATGAAATTATTTACAATAAACGCAGGATTTTTTAAGTTAGACGGTGGTGCTATGTTTGGAGTGGTACCCAAATCAATCTGGCAGAAAACCAATCCGGCAGACGAGAACAACCTTTGCAATTGGGCTATGCGCTGCCTTCTAATCGTAGATGGAGATCGTAAAATACTGATTGATAATGGAATAGGATACAAACAGGATGAGCGCTTTTTAAAGCATTATTACCTGCATGGTGATGATACTCTTGAAAAATCCCTTGAAACCCACGGTTTTACCAAAGATGAAATCACTGATGTATTTTTAACCCATCTTCATTTCGACCACTGTGGTGGCTCGATAGAAAAACTTGAAGATGGAAGTCTTATACCTGCTTTTAAAAATGCTGTTTATTGGAGTAACAAGGCACATTGGGAATGGGCTGTCAATCCAAATGACCGTGAGAAGGCCTCATTTTTGAAAGAAAACATTCTGCCTATCCAGGAAAGTGGTAAACTTAAATTTATTGATACTTTTGACGGAGTGGACTTCACAGATCATATCAAAATTCGCTTCGCATTCGGGCATACCGATTCAATGATGCTTCCGCAGATCAGCTACAAAGGGAAGATTATACTTTACATGGCTGATATGCTCCCTTCCATCGGACATATTCCGATGCCTTATGTCATGTCATATGATATGTTTCCTCTCAAAACCCTGAATGAGAAAAATAAATTTCTCACAGAGGCTGTTGAAAATGATTATGTTCTTTATCTGGAACATGATCCGGTAAACGAATGTTGCACCCTTCAGGAAACGGAAAAAGGCATCCGTGTAAAGGATACCTTTAAATTATCTGATATTTTATGATACTGACAGGGTTTAGAAGGCTGACAGGGTTAAAAACGCTGTCAGCCTTGTTTATTTAAGGAATTATAACCTGAGGTTTAGTCCCCGTAATTTCATCAATTTCAAGCATGATTTCATTTGTAAGTAAAGGAACTACTTCAAGAGCTGTAAGATTCTCTTTAAGTTGTGAAGCCTTTGATGCTCCCAAAATAACGGTACTTACATGAGGGTTTTTCAGACACCACGCGATAGCCAATTTTGCCAGAGAAGTATTCAACCTTTCAGCAATTTTCTGCAATAACTTAACCTTGCGAATATTTGCTTCAATTAATAATCGGTTTCTTAACCATTCCAAATTATCCATACTGAAACGTGCATCTTTTGGATCGGCATCATTGTATTTTCCGGAAAGCAATCCTGAGGCCATCGGACTCCAGATCGTTGTGCCCATTCCGAAATCCCTAAATAACAATAAAAACTCCATTTCCATTTTATCGCGCCAAAGCATGTTATACTGAGGTTGTTCCATCACGGGTGGGACTAAATGATTCTTTTCAGCAAAATAATGCGCCTGCATTATTTCAAGAGCGCTCCATTCGGATGTTCCCCAGTACAATGCTTTTCCCTGTTGAATCAGTTGATGCATCGCCCAGACTGATTCTTCTATTGGTGTTTCTTTATCGGGTCTGTGGCAGTAAATTAAATCGACATAGTCAAGTTGAAGTCGCTTAAGTGCGTTATGTGTTCCTTCAAATAAATGCTTCTTGGAAAGTCCGATCATATTTGGCTTTTTCTCTTCAGCTCCAAAAAAGATCTTACTGGAAACTATATATGAACTGCGATCCCATTTTTTCTTTTTCAGAATATTTCCCATAACAATTTCAGACTTCCCACCAGCATAACCTTCGGCATTATCAAAGAAATTTATTCCGCCATCATAAGCTATATCCATTAACTCTTCAGCCACCTTATCATCAATTTGCTGACCAAAAGTGAGCCAGCTTCCTAAAGAAAGAGCACTAACTTTCAAACCCGATTTACCTAAACGTCTGTATTCCATAGTTTTATAGATTAAAATTTGAATTTCATTTTCCAAGCCTAAAATACGTTTTGTATTGTTAAAAAATAGTTTAGTTTTCCTTGTTTAAATTATCAATAGGTTTGGAGAATTTTATAAATTGAGCCTTCAAAACTAACCATGATCCGCTCGAAGCGGGAAGAAAAAAATGCAGCTTACACAACTAGAAATCAAAGGTTTTAAAAGCTTTGGAGATAAGATCACCATAAATTTTAATGATGGAGTAACTGCTATTGTGGGGCCAAATGGTTGTGGGAAATCGAATGTAGTGGATGCGATACGATGGGTTCTTGGGGAACAGAGTACGCGCATGCTTCGATCTGAGAAAATGGAAAATATCATTTTTAACGGAACGAAAACACGTAAACCCTCGAACCTTGCTGAAGTATCACTGACCTTTGATAACACTAAAAATATTCTTCCTACTGACTTTACCAAAGTAACCATCACCCGAAAGCTATATCGCTCAGGGGAAAGTGAATACAGGCTAAATGATGTGCACTGCAGGTTAAAAGATATTACGGATTTATTTCTTGATACAGGAATAGGTTCAGACTCTTATTCGATCATCGAATTGAAAATGATTGATGAGATCATTGCCAATAAGGATAATTCAAGAAGGGCTTTATTTGAAGAAGCTTCAGGTATATCAAAATATAAACTGAGAAAAAAACAAACCTTTAATAAATTAAAAGATACAGAAGCCGACTTAAGTCGTGTAGAAGATCTTTTGTTCGAGATAGAGAAAAATCTGAAAACTCTGGAAAATCAGGCAAAAAAAGCTGAAAGGTATTATAGACTCAAAGAACAGTATAAAACTTTAAGTCTTAATCTTGCATCCTATCGGATCATTGGCTTTAGAGAATCATTAAATCAGCTTGAAGATAAAGAGCAGCAGCATACTCTAAAAAGTAGTGGAATCAATGTTGAGATCAGCAATTTGGAGGCATTATTACAGAAGCTGAAGCTTGAAAATTTGAATCTTGAGAGGAATCTTTCTATTCAACAAAAAGCTACCAATGAGTTTATTGCTAAAATTCGCACCTATGAAAGCGATAAGAAATTAAAGAATGAGCAATTACGCTTTTTAGAGGACAAAAAAACCAGACTTAACGATGAGCTTGAAAAAGACCAGAATCAACTTAATCATGTTTTTTACAACCAGAAGCGGCTGAATGAAGAACATTTACAGGAAAGTGAAATTCTGGAAAAACTTCGCATTTCCACTCAAATACAACACAAAGCCATCAACGAGTTAAGGACAGAACAGCAAAAATCAAAATCATCACTTGATAAACTTAACATTGAAAATAATGAACTTCAGAATCAGGTATACAAGCTTGAAAAGGAGATTGCCATATTGAACATCCAGAAAGAAGCACTTCATCAGGAAAGTAGCCGGAATATGGCAGACACAGAATCTAAGGAAAATGAGCTAAATGAGTTTAACAAAGTCATTTACGAATTAAACGAGCAGCTGCAAACCAAGCAAAAACACTATTTACTGAAAAAAGAGTTTGAAGATGAATTAGAATTACAAATCCGGAATAGCACAGAGCTTATAAAGGAGAAAAAAGAAATCCTTAATCAGGAAGGCAGAATTCTCGATTCTAAACAAAACGAGTATAATCTAACCAAATCGATGATAGATAATTTGGAAGGATTTCCTGAATCGATCCGTTTTTTGAAAAAAAATGCAGGCTGGACAAAACAGACACCACTTTTCTCTGATATCCTTTTCTGCAAGGAAGAATATCGTATTGCCATTGAAAATTACCTTGAGCCGGTGATGAATCATTATGTTGTAGAAACTCAGGCGGAAGCTGTTCAGGCCATTCAATTATTAAATGATTCTTCGAGAGGCAGGGCTAATTTTTTCATTCTGGAAGCTTTAAAAGTTGCTAATAAAAGTACATCAGTTATAACAGATCGCAAAGATCTGATTCCGGCTTTAGAAATAATAGATGCAGATAATAAGTATCGTCCTTTATGTGAAATGTTGCTTTACAATGTTTATCTGCTACAGTCAGGAGAAGAGATTGAATTACGGTCTTCCCTACCAGAAGAGCAGATAGTTATTCTTAGTAAGACTGGAATGTTTACAAAAACCAGAACCGGAATGTCGGGTGGTTCAGTCGGCTTGTTTGAAGGAAAACGTATTGGCAGGGCCAAAAACCTTGAAAAACTTTCAAAGGACATTAATAATGGAGAGAACTTAATTCTGAAACTGAAAAATACGATTACTGATGAAGAAATTAAATTAAAAGATTTAATAGATTCCTCTCAAAAAGATTTCTTACAGCAATCTCAGCTAGAAATCAACAGGTTGAACAATGATTATACTTCAGTTAAAACGAAGCAGGAGCAGTATCTTGCTTTCATCGAAAACAGTCTGAATAGAAAACAGGACGTAGAGCAAAAAATTGTAAGTATAAGCAATGAATTACTTGCATCCGAACCACTTCTTGTGGAGCTAAGAATCAATAGACAAATTAAACTGGAGCAAGTTCAAATAGACCAGCAAAGTTATAATGAACTCGCAGAGAGCTTAAATTCAAAGTCTGAAAATTATAATCAGGAAAATATTCGCTTTCATCAGCAGCAAAATAAAGTTTCTACCATCGAAAAAGATCTTGAATATCGTGAAAGTCAACAACAAAGTTTGGAGTCGCGAATTGGATTAAATCAGACAGAGCTTGAAAAAACACAGGCTGGAATAAAAGAAACCCTGCAAAATGCTGATCATTCTGATGACGATTTAATCGGAATGTATGTTCAAAAGGAGGAATTGGAGATTGCTGTTAATGATGCCGAGCAAGCTTATCATGCCTCAAAGGTTCAAATCACTGATAAGGAAGAAGAAGTTAGTCAACTTCGTCGCAATAAAGAACAGGCTGAGCTAATTTTCAATGAGATAAAAGACCAAAAAACTGCAATTAAACTGGATTTAAATGCTTTGAAAGAACGTCTATCAGTCGAGTTTGCTGTCGACATTTCATTATTACTGGATGAAGATGAAAATCCACAACTTGATGGAGATGAGCAGGAAATTCGTGAAAAAACAGAGCGTATTAAAAGGCAAATGGATGAATTTGGTGCAATAAATCCTATGGCGATGGAAGCTTATCAGGAAATGAATGAACGATATAATTTTATTCAATCACAGAAAAAAGATCTGGCTGAAGCAAAATCTTCACTCTTACAAACTATAAAAGAAATTGACGATACTGCAAAGGAAAAGTTCATGGCAGCATTCATGGAGGTAAGGACTCATTTTATAAAAGTTTTCAGATCATTATTTAATGAAGAAGATAGCTGTGACCTTCTTTTGGTTGATCCCAACAATCCATTGGAATCAGACATTGATATTATTGCGCGTCCCAAAGGCAAACGGCCATTATCCATCAATCAACTATCCGGAGGTGAAAAAACACTGACTGCAACTGCAATCTTGTTTTCACTCTATCTCTTGAAACCTGCACCATTCTGTATTTTTGACGAAGTGGATGCTCCTCTCGACGATACTAATATTGATAAATTCAATAATATAATCAGAGAATTTTCAGATCAGTCGCAGTTTATAATTGTTTCACATAACAAGCGTACAATAGCAAGTACTGACATAATTTATGGTGTCACTATGGCAGAACAAGGCGTTTCAAGAGTCGTGGCTGTTGATATTCGCGAGGTAGCTTAAATTGGAACAATCCTTGCCTGTTAAATATTCCCACAATAATAATTCATCCCAGCGGTAAAATTAAAAAATGAAAAAACTCACACTCGTATTGTTAATATTATCTAATTATAATTTATACGCTCAAAAAATCAATCAAAATACCTTATTAAACGATATTCAAACATTATCCTCTGATTCATTTGAAGGCAGAAAAACAGGCAGCACTGGGAATTTAAAAGCGGCTGATTATATCACAAATAGATTTGATGAAATTGGACTTAAGTCATACAATCAAAACTATAGGCATCCATTTACCTTCAGAAACAGACGAAATGAAGAAATTCAGGGCATTAATCTGATAGGTTACATTAAGGGGAAATCTGAAAATGTAATCATTATATCCGCGCATTATGATCATGTTGGAATAAATAATTCCGAGATCTTTAATGGTGCTGATGATAACGCTTCCGGGGTAGCAGTCATACTTGCCAGTGCGAAATATTTCATGGAAAATAAACCCCTAAACACACTTCTTTTTGTCGCTTTTGATGCAGAGGAAATGGGTTTACAGGGCGCATATTCCTTTTTAGATAATCCCCCAATTCCTAGAGAACTCATCAAACTAAATATCAATCTTGATATGGTTTCACATAATGACAAGTCTGAATTATATGCTGCCGGCACTTTTAAAAGCCCGGCTATAAAGGACATTATTCAAAACGCAGATCAAAATACAGGTATCAGTATTAAATTTGGCCATGATCAACCGGATATGGGAAAAGATGACTGGACAATGCAAAGTGATCATGGTCCATTTGCCAAAGAGAATATACCTTTTTTATACTTTGGTGTTGAAGACCATAATGATTATCATAAGCCTAGTGATGATTTTGATAATATAAATGCAAATTTCTTTTATTCGGCAAGTACGGCAATTCTTAAAAGTATCATCAGTCTTGATAAGAATCTAGACCGCATAAACCCTAAATAACAAATCACTATCTTTGGAACGCAAGCCGTTCTATCGCTTTTCCGTATTTGCGGGAAAGAGGAAAGTCCGGGCAACATAGAGCATCCTGCTTCCTAACGGGAAGGCTCCACGAATTGGAGACGGAAAGTGCCACAGAAAATATACTACCCCTAAACTTGTTTTGGGGAAAAGGTGAAAACGTGAGGTAAGAGCTCACGGTATTGTATGGTGACATACAATACGGTAAACCCCAGGAGTTGAAAGACCAAATAGGTCCCGGACGTGAAGCTGCTCGCTTCCTTATCCCGTACATACGGGATTATCCGGGATGGGTAGGTCGTTAGATCACGTAAGCAATTGCGCGGCCAGATAAATGATAGATTCCACCTAGTGTGGAGACAGAACCCGGCTTACAGGCTTGCATTTTTTTATTTTATAAAACCTAAAGGATTCAGGATTCTCCACCATCTTGTTTCTGGTGCAAATGCAATTATGATATTCGGTGTTTAAATAACCTGAAAATTAATTGAGATTTGTTTTACATCACGGACCGAAGGTGCAATACCTAGTTGTCAACAAAATTTTGATCAGTTCAGTAACTTTCAGGAGTATAAAGATTCTGTCGAACGCGATTATATCAAGTATAAACTTGAAAAGAACAATTGGAATGTTTCAAAAACGGCTGATGACATTGATATCCAGAGAAGCCACTTATACAGTAAAATTGAAAAGTATAGCCTGAAAAGAGCAGAATAGGAAGCTTAAAGTAGAAAACCTAAAGCAGAAAGCTTAAAGCTTAAAGCAAAAAGCTTAAAGATTAAATCTTAAGTCAAAATTTGCAAGATAAATGCAAATTTAGCTTTATACTTTCAGCTTTCAACTAAACTAGAGTGTTTTGATTTCAGTTACAAGCTTTTGAAGTACTGTTTTTGCATCCCCAAAAAGCATGGAAGATTTGGGCTGAAAGAAAAGTTCATTTTCGATACCAGCATAACCAGGATTCATGCTTCGCTTATTAATAATCACAAGTTTAGAGAGCTCAACATCCAAAACCGGCATTCCATAAATTGGAGATCCTGGATCTGTTTTTGCAGCAGGATTGACAACATCATTTGCGCCTAAGATCAAAACAACATCTGTCAAATGGAACTCCTCGTTTGCTTGTTCCATTTCCAGTAATCTGGCATAATCCACATCTGCTTCAGCTAATAGAACATTCATATGACCTGGCATCCTCCCAGCAACAGGGTGGATCGCATAATTAACTTCTACTCCCTTATCAGTCAATAATTTTTCGAGCTCATGACATACATGCTGTGCCTGTGCAACAGCAAGACCATATCCTGGAACAATCATTACCCGTTTTGCATAACTCATAACTACAGCAGAATCGCTGATGCTGATTTCTTTATATGCTCCCTGCTCCTTTCCAGATGATTTGGCAGAAGATCCCCCAAAAGAACCTATTAAAACATTACTTAGAGGACGGTTCATTGCTTTACACATTAGAATCGTAAGAATAGTACCAGCAGAACCGACCAAAATACCTCCGGTTAACATTACCGGATTATCATAAAGAAAACCTCCGAAGGCTGCCGCTACACCGGTAAATGAATTCAATAATGAAATCACAACAGGCATATCCGCACCACCAATAGGAAAGACAAAAAACAGGCCATAAACAATTGATAATGCAAAAATAACATAGAAGAGCGTGCTTGCTACTGTATCAAGTGATATGATGAGGTAAGAAGACAGGGCAATAATTACCCCGAAAATAACAAGGTTAACTATGTGTTGACCTTTAAAAGAAAAATCTTTGATTTTTCCATTTAGCTTACCCCAGGCAACCATACTTCCAGAAAATGAAACAGTTCCAATAATTAATCCTGCAAATATTATCAATAATATTCCCCGATCAGCAGTAGCTCCGGATTGAACGAGATGTGAAAGGTGATCAAACTCAACTATAGAAATCAAAGCAGCACAGGCTCCTCCCATTCCATTAAACAAACTTACCATTTCAGGCATTGCCGTCATTTTTACTCTTTTAGCAGCAATTGTACCCAAAATTGTACCTATGATTAATGCAGTAAAGATCCAGCTATAATTCCCTAATTTTAACCCCTCTTCTTCATATAGAAAAATTGTGCCTAAGATAGAAACAGCCATACCAGCTGCAGCAATAAGATTACCCTGTCTTGCACTTTCCGGATGGCTTAACATCTTTAAACCAATTATGAAGGTCACGGAACCAACAAGGTAACAAATGATCAATATATTTAATACCATTATACTAAATTTCTGAGGTTGAATAAGTTAAACTGAATGTGATGGATCAATTATTATTTTTTCTTTTTAAACATTTCAAGCATACGATCGGTTACAACAAATCCACCTACGACATTTAATGTACCAAGTATTACTGCCAGAAATCCCAGAATAAGTGCAAGCAGATTATCTGATTCGGCCTTTCCCATTACAATAATTGCCCCAATGATAACTACACCATGAATTGCATTAGCACCACTCATTAAAGGTGTATGTAAAACACTGGGAACTCTACCAATTACCTCAATTCCTAGAAATACACTTAGAATAACAATGTATATCATGTCCTGATGCTGGCCAAGCCAGTTGAATATCTCATCCATATATTATGTTTTACTTATTTTTTACTCAAGCAGATAATAAAACTTGCTATTTAAAACTTATTACCTAAAATTTACTACTTATTCCCAGTCAAATCCTTCACTCTGTCATTACAAACTTCCCCATTGTAGCTAATACAAGTACCTTTCACCAAATCATCATCAAAATTTAAATTAAGTTGTCCTTCTTTTCCGATAATGAGTTGGAGGAAATTTAGAATATTCTTGCCATATAATTTACTTGCATCGGATGGCATAGTGCCCTGTAAATTTGAATTTCCAATAATAGTTACATTTTTATAGACAACTGTTTCAATGTCTTTAGTCCTGGTAGTATTACCCCCGGTGATTGAAGCGAGATCGATTATCAGAGAACCTGGTTTCATATTGTCCAAAATACTATCCGGTAACAATATTGGGGCTCTTTTACCGGGGATCTGCGCGGTGGTAATGATTACATCTGCCTTAGATGCTACCTCTGCTATCCTTGCCTGCTGTTTTTGTTTATATTCCTCGGTTTGATCAACTGCATAACCTCCCGCTTTTGAAGCATCCAAAGCTCCTTCTACTTCAATAAACTTAGCACCCAAACTCATCACTTCTTCTTTAACTGCGGGACGAGTGTCAAATACTTCAACAACAGCACCTAGGCGCTTGGAAGTAGCGATTGCCTGAAGTCCGGCAACACCTGCACCAAGGATCATCACTTTTGCCGGGGCAATACTTCCGGCTGCTGTCATGAACATAGGGAAGTACTTAGGAAGTTGCATAGCGGCCAAAATTACAGCTTTATAACCAGCAATATTTGCCTGAGAGCTCAATATGTCCATACTTTGAGCTCTGGTTGTACGAGGCAGCATATCCATGCTAAAAGTTGTAAACCCCATCTCCGCCCATTTTTTAATCATTTCGAAATGAGTGAGTGGATTATAAACCCCTAAAATCACTGCAGATTTTCTTGCCTTTACAAGATCATTTTCAGTTAATGGATGAATACTTAATAAGATATCTGCCTTCTTTAGAATATTTTCTCTGGAATCGATCACTGCTCCTTGATCAGAATAAAGTGAATCGGGTGCAAAAGCGTTCGCCCCGCAATTACTTTCTGCTAATACAGTTATTTCTTGTTTCTTCAGGACTGAAATATGTTCTGGAATTAATGAAACTCGTTTCTCCGGGTTGGGTTCAAGCAAAATACCAATAGTCATGAATTCTTTAATATTATTTAATTAATAATTCTCAAAATTAGAAAAAATAATTAGCTATGAGAGAGTGGTAATAAAGAAATTAAAAAAAAATCGATAAAATAACTAAAAGTGATGCTCAAATTAACAGAACGCTGAACTCATTTATTGAAATAAAATTTGCGCTTAATAAACTATATTTACGCCCTAAATGAAGAATATACGTAACTTTTGCATAATTGCTCATATTGATCATGGTAAAAGCACTTTAGCTGACCGTCTTCTAGAGTATACCAATACAATCACCCAGCGCGAGTCTCAGGCCCAATTGCTGGATGATATGGATTTGGAACGTGAGCGTGGAATCACAATTAAGAGCCATGCAATCCAAATGGATTACATACAAGACGGACAATCTTATGTTCTTAATCTGATAGACACTCCTGGCCATGTTGATTTTTCCTACGAGGTTTCACGATCAATAGCAGCCTGTGAAGGTGCACTGTTGATAGTAGATGCTTCTCAGGGAATACAAGCCCAGACCATATCAAACTTATACCTTGCCCTCGAGCATGATCTTGAGATAATTCCAATTTTAAACAAGATGGATCTTCCCGGAGCTATGCCAGAAGAAGTGAAAGATCAGATCATAGAGTTGATTGGTTGTAAACGCGAGGAAATTATCCCTGCTTCCGGCAAAACCGGTCTTGGTGTTGATAATATTTTGAGAGCGATCATTGAACGCATTCCTGCCCCAAAAGGAAACCCAGATGGAGAATTGCAAGCACTAATATTTGACTCCGTTTTTAATTCATTCAGGGGAATAATAGCATATTATAAAGTACTTAATGGCGAAATCCGTAAAGGCGATAAAGTAAAGTTTGTTGCAACCGATAAGGATTATATCGCCGAGGAAGTAGGCACTTTAAAACTTACTCAAAAACCAAAAGATGTAATTAAAACGGGTGATGTAGGTTATATAATTTCAGGTATAAAAGAGGCACGTGAAGTAAAGGTTGGAGACACTATAACTCACAAAGATAAGCCTAGTTCAGAACCAATTAAAGGATTTGAGGAAGTAAAACCTATGGTATTTGCCGGTATCTATCCAGTAGACACCGATGAGTATGAGGAACTTCGTGAAAGCATGCACAAGTTGCAACTCAATGATGCTTCGATTGTATTTGAGCCCGAATCATCCGCAGCATTAGGATTTGGTTTTCGTTGTGGATTTCTCGGAATGCTTCATATGGAGATAATACAGGAGCGACTGGAAAGAGAATTCGATATGACAGTAATTACCACTGTTCCTAACGTTTCTTATAAAGCGTTTACTTCAAAAGGTATTGAGATTGACGTACACAATCCATCTGATCTACCTGATCCAAGTAAACTTGATCATGTTGAAGAGCCGTATATCAAGGCAAATATTATTACTAAATCAGAATTTGTAGGTCCTATCATGTCGCTCTGTATCCAGAAACGTGGTGCCATAATCAACCAATCTTACCTTACTTCAGATCGAGTTGAACTTATTTTTGAGATGCCAATGGGTGAAATAGTTTTTGATTTTTATGATCGGTTAAAAACAATTTCCAAAGGGTATGCCTCCTTCGATTATCATCAGGTTGGCTACCGCCAGTCTGACCTGGTACGTTTAGATATCCTCTTGAACAGTGAACCTGTTGATGCCCTGTCTTCTTTAATTCATAGAACAAACTCCTATAATTTCGGTAAAAAAATCTGCGAAAAACTTCGGGAATTGATTCCGCGTCAACAGTTTGAAATTATTATCCAGGCATCTATCGGAGCAAAAATTATTGCCCGGGAAACGGTAAAAGCTTTGCGTAAAGATGTTACCGCCAAATGCTACGGAGGTGATATTTCAAGAAAACGCAAGCTGCTTGAAAAGCAGAAAAAGGGTAAAAAGCGTATGAGACAGGTAGGCAATGTTGAAATACCACAGACAGCCTTCATGGCAGTATTAAAATTGGATTGATTTCGCGTTACGCGAATTGCAAATTAATTATGTTAATAAGCCATCAAATGTTAATAAAAATAATATTTCTATTATAATGCAGTTACTGGACGGAAAATTTGTTTCGGAGAAATTCAAGGAAAGAATAGCCATTGAAGCCGCAGAAGTGTTAAAAAAAACTGGAAGAAAACCTCATTTGGTAGCTATACTTGTAGGGCATGATGGTGGTTCAGAAACCTATGTTGCCAGTAAAATCAAGAACTGTGAAAGGGTAGGTTTTAATTCAACATTGTACCGTTATGAGGATAAAATTACTGAAGAAGAATTGTTATTGAAAATTGATGAAGTAAACAAAGACCCTGAAACCGATGGTATACTTGTCCAGCTTCCCCTCCCTAACCATATCTCTGCCGATAAAGTCACCGAAAAAATTTCACCGGAGAAAGATGTTGATGGCTTCCATCCCGATAACCTCGGCAGGATGCAACGTAATCTTCCCTCCTTTTTACCGGCAACTCCATACGGTATTCTATTGATGCTTCAAGAATATGGAATCGATACTACTGGTAAACATTGTGTAGTTGTCGGAAGAAGCAATATCGTAGGTTCACCGATGAGCATATTAATGTCAAGGAATACAAACCCAGGAAACTGCACAGTCACAATTTGTCACAGTAAAACTCCAGACATTAAAAAATTTAGTCTCGATGCCGACATACTTATCGTAGCAATAGGTAAAAAGAACTTCATAACCGCTGACATGGTAAAAGAAGGTGCTGTTGTAATTGATGTAGGTATGAACCGCGAAAATTCAGCAGAGACTAAATCAGGTTACAAACTTTATGGTGATGTAGATTTTGAAAATGTAGCACCTAAGTGCTCCTGGATTACCCCCGTTCCAGGTGGTGTAGGTTTAATGACCATTGTAGGCTTACTTAAAAATACCCTTTCTTCTGCTAAAAGAGAAGTTTACTAAAAATACGTAATCCTTTTTTTTATTACACGTAATTAATATTATTTTTGATTTAAATCAGAAAGGGGTTTATAATGAATGCTAAATTGACACTAAGCTTTAATGAAGAAATCATAAATAAAGCAAAAAAGTACGCAGAAGAAAATAACATTAGTTTATCCAGGCTAATTGAATTTCTTTTAACAAAGTAAAATCAACTGTTTACCAATCTCTGGAACAATATCCAATTGCAGATTGGGTAAATCTTATTTCAGAAGGTAAAGCTGAATATCAAACTAAACGAAGCAGGAAGTCAGCAAAAAAAGAATTTTTCGATTCAAAAAAATGAACATTTTCCTTGATGCAAATGTTCTTGTTTCTGTGCTGAATAAAGAATATCCAACTTTCACAAATTCGGCAAGGATATTAAGTCTGGCTGAAAATCAAAACTTCAGTATCCTGACTTCGTCAATATGTTTGGCTATTGCCTATTATTTTGCAGAAAAAAAGCATAAAGTTAACACTGCAAAGTTCAAGATAAAAATACTTTCAGACCACATTAGAATTGCTCCAAATTCAAACGAAGCTGTTATCAAATGCTTAAAAAATTCCTCAATTCATGATTTTGAGGATGGACTAGAATATTATGCTGCACTTGAGAGTGCGTGTGCTTGCATAATCACTGAAAATAAAACAGATTTTTATTTTTCTGAAATTGAAGTGCTTAACTGCGAGGAATTCTGTAAAAAATATCTATTGAAATAGATCATAAAATTACCAGAATTTCCACCAGGGTTTTGAGATACCTATGTAAAGTCCATCTTCTCTAAGCTCAATTGGATAGGTTTCAATATAATTACCTTGCCCCTCTGCACCACGACCCGTTTTGATATCAAATTCATGCCTGTGATAAGGACATACAAGTTTTCCATTAGTACACCAACCCTTACTCAGATCAGCTCCAGCATGGGGGCATTTATTCTCAACTGCATAAAAGTCATTTCCAATTTTTAATATGCACAATCTTAATCCTGAAACCTGAACTGGTCTGATAAAATCATCAGAAGAAGTAATACTTAAAGGGTATAAATTAATCCAGTTCATAAATTTTAAGTAATGTCAGCAATTTGTCTCTATCATTTTTCCTCAAGCTTGATCTCTTAAACTTAAGTATATTTGCAATCTAAATTACAAAATGGCACACCAAATTCCACCCGACGGCAGTTTTTTACCATTAATGGAAGATTTTTATACTATACAGGGTGAAGGATTTCACTCTGGAAAAGCAGCTTATTTTATTCGACTAGGTGGCTGCGATGTTGGTTGTCATTGGTGTGATGTGAAAGAAAGCTGGAATGCAGAGTTGCATCCCTTAACAGACACTGATCAGATTATAAGAAATGCTGAAAAATATCCTGGCAAAGCCGTAGTAGTTACAGGAGGAGAACCTTTAATCTATAATCTGGATTACCTTACATTAGAACTTCAAAAAAAAGGAATTAAAACTTTTATAGAGACTTCAGGAGCCTATCCCCTTTCAGGTAACTGGGACTGGATTTGCCTTTCACCTAAAAAATTCAAAGCTCCTCGTCCGGATATAGCCCCATTAGCCGGAGAATTAAAAGTGATTGTCTTCAACAAAAGTGATTTTAACTGGGCAGAAGAATATGCCGCTAGCGTATCTGAAGAGTGTAAACTTTATTTACAACCAGAATGGTCTAAATCCGCAGAAGTAATTCCATTGATTATTGATTATGTCATGCAAAATCCAAAATGGGAAATTTCATTACAGACTCATAAGTACCTCAACATCCCTTAACTTTGATAAGCTTAGCAAATTAATTGCATAACTATAGTAGTTCAGGATTCGTTTAACTGCTTAATTTATTAGAGACTTAGTTACGAATATTTTCTACCTTCATACCAAAGTTTGTCTGAGCAGGATGAAAATATTTCTAATAATTTTATGTCTTATACCCAGTATTTGTTTTTCGCAAAAGCAAAACACCTCCTCTGTCAAGCAGGCTCAGAAATCTTACAATCTGGCTAACCAGTACTTAAGTTACAGATTATATGACAAAGCAATTGCAGAACTTAATCAGGCCGTGAATCTTGATAAAAGCTTTATTGCTGCCTATCAGCAACTAGGTGATATTTATCGAATATCGGGCAATTATAATAAAGCTCTAATCAGCTATAAGATAGTCTTGGAATTAAATCCGGAATTCTTAGCACTTACCTATTTTGGTATTGCAGAAAGCGAATTAAATACCGGTAATTATGCAGATGCACATGGGCATTTTAACAAATATCTTAGTTATCCGGCATTGAGTGTTGAGAGTAAACAAAAAGCAATAAAATATATTGCTGACTGCAATTTTAGCTTGGAAGCCATAAAAAAACCAGTAGTTTTTAAACCAAACAATCTTGGGCCCGGAATTAATTCTAAGGAGGAAGAATATCTTCCTGTAATCACTGCAGATGAAAAAATGATCATTTTCACACGGCAGACCAATAGAAATGAAGACTTCTACAAAAGTGTCAAACGCGACAGCATTTGGTCACAAGCTGAATATCTAAGCAAAGAAATTAATACCTATAACTACAATGAAGGGGCACAGTGTATTTCACCTGACGGTAATTACCTATTTTTCACCGGATGTAACCGTCCGGATGGTTTAGGTAGGTGTGACATCTATATTTCAAGATGGGAAGGAAGCGGCTGGAGTAGGCCTTTTAATATTGGCGCTCCGATTAATACTCCTGGATGGGAGTCCCAGCCATCTGTTAGTGCCGACGGCAGAACCTTATACTTTGTCAGTACGCGCAATGGAGGGTATGGAGGTTATGATATATGGAAATCAGATCTTAATAAAGATGGAAATTGGGATGCCCCGGTAAATCTAGGGCCAGAAATCAATACAAGTTACGATGAACAATCTCCATTTATTCACACCGATGATGAAAGTCTCTATTTTTCATCAAATGGTTGGCCGGGACTTGGAAATAAAGATCTTTTTATCAGCCGGAAAGTATTTCAGGATGAAATTCAAATAGGCTGGAAGAAGCCTCAGAATCTGGGTTATCCTATTAATACTTTCGGAGAAGAAAGCGGACTAAGTATCAGTAGCAATGGTAAACTTGCCTTCTTTTCAACTAACCAGAAAGGAGGATTTGGCGGACTTGATATCTACTCATTTGAATTACCTGAAACTATGAGGCCTAATTTAGTAACCTATGTTAAAGGCCTGGTTTTTGACATAAACACTAAAGAAATCCTCGATGCTAAAATTGAAATTATAAATCTTAAAGATGGAAAAGCTATTTTTGATGATATAACAGATCCTGAAACCGGAGAGTTTTTGGCAACCATGATGGCCGGTAAATCTTTTGGATTAAATGTTTCGAAAGATGGCTACCTCTTCTATTCGCAAAATTTCACGCCGGATTTAAACTCAATCAATAAACCTTTTATTATTGAAATACCTTTGAAAAAAATTGAGATTGGCGGCTTGGTAATCCTTAATAATATCTTTTTTGAAAGTGGAAAATTCAATCTATTGCCAGAGTCTAAAATTGAATTACAGCAACTGATCCGCTTCATGAGAGATAATCCTACAGTATCTATTGAAATTGGTGGCCATACAGACGATATTGGCGATGAGAAGTCAAATATAGAACTTTCTGAAAACCGTGCCCGTACTGTCTTTGAGTATCTATTAAGCAATCAAATTAAATCAAATCAAATAAGTTACAAGGGTTACGGTGAAGAACTGCCGATTAATGATAACACAACTGAAGAAAACAGAAAAAATAATAGAAGAACAGAATTTAAAATCATTAACAAATAAAATGGAACAGAATTTCAAAAACCACACACGTTTTATCACAGGCTATCACAGAGTACTAGCCTTCTTTTTAATTTCAGGATTGATTGGATCAGCAATAAATCTATTTGAATCATTAGGCACCGATAATTTATACTCCGCAAGTCTTCTGGTGCTTTTATTCCTGTGTTGTATATTGCTCTTTTGGTATGCTCGGATTTTCCCTTTAAAAGCTCAGGACAGGGCAATTCGGGCTGAAGAAAACTTCAGACACTTTATCCTGAGTGGCAAACCTCTTCCTGCAGGATTACGCGTAGGTCAGGTTATTGCCTTACGTTTTGCCTCTGATGAAGAGTTTTTGGAACTGGTTGAAAAAGCAATGAAGGATAATTTGAGCAATAAAGCCATTAAATTGCTAATTAAAAATTGGAAGCCGGATTATCATAGAGTATAATCATGATACTTAAACCAATAGTATTTGCTCAAAAAAATATTTATCTTTTAGAAATATTTGTATACGTTAACTGATCATAAATACTCAGTTTTGAATACAAAATATGAGACAAGCTATAAAACATTTGAACGTTTTGAAAAAGGATTGCTACTATATTTAATATGCAATCATTTGAAATTAGGTTATTGGTGCTAAAAAAGAATACTGAATATATCCCTTGGTACCACAATCTAACTGGCAGGTGCAAAAAGCTGACCTTACAATTATCAAACAATTAAATTTAAAATCAAACAATTTTATAATGATGAGACAAGTTCTAATTCTATTTATCCTACTTTCATCTATTAAGGTTAAGGCTCAGTATCCTGAGGCCAGCATTTCAAACGGAGAAATTGAAGCAAAAATTTATTTGCCTGATGCAAAGGCCGGATTTTATCGTGGTACACGATTTGACTGGGCAGGAGTAATTCCAAGCTTGAAATATAAAGGACATGAATACTTTGGCGAATGGTATGCTGAACATGATCCCAAAAGACATGATGCTATCACCGGGCCTGTAGAAGCTTTTGATCCAATTGACTATGATTCTGTGGCTCCGGGTCAACCTTTTATCAAAATTGGAATTGGAACAGTTAAAAAACTCAATAATGGCCCCTACAGATTCAATGCTCCTTTTGAACTGGTAAATACAGGTGAATGGAAAGTCATCAAAAAAGATGACCGGATCATCTTTACACATAAACTGAATGATGGCAATGGATTTTCATATACTTACACTAAAACAGTTAGATTGTTAAAAGGAAAGCCGGAACTGGTATTAGAACACAGCTTAAAAAATACCGGTCAGAAACCTATAAACACGAGCGTATTTAATCACAATTTCTTTGTAATCGATAAGCAAACAACGGGGTCAGATTTTACAGTTAGCCTTCCTTTTAAAATTGATAACCAACCTACTGGCAAAGCTTTGATTGATTTTACTGAAAATAAAATGATTTATTTAAGAGACCTAAAAAAAGGAGAAAGCACTATGGAATATCCAACGGGATATTCCGGCGATAAGATTGAAGATTATGATTTTAGAATCGACAACAAAAAAACTGGCGCAGGAGTAAGAATAACCGCCGATAGAGCATTGTCAAAATTTATGTATTGGTCAGTTTCGACTACATTAAGTCCAGAACCATATATTAAAGTTGATGCAGAACCAGGTAAGGAATTCACATGGGCAATCAAATATCAGTTCTACAACACAGAAAAATTTTGAAATTTATATTATGATAAATAGAAGAACTTTCCTTAAATCATCAGGCTGTATCGCATTGAGCAGTGTTTTATCTGTAAGGGCTAGAGAGATAAGTAATTTTCTAGCTCTCAAATATCCGCCATTCGGTCTGCAGGTATATACCTTATCAAGTATTATCAATGCACCAGGAGCTGATATCAAAACGGTGCTAAAGCAAATTGCTGATATGGGAATCCGTGAACTTGAGACAGCAACCGGAGCAAACGGACTTTATTACAGGCATACTGCAAGAGATTTTGCATCAATAGTAAATGATCTCGGCCTAAAATGGATTGGCAATCATGTGGGTGGTTTGCCACGTAATTCACAAGTAGCTGCAGGCTCAAGAAATTTAAGGGATAATTTACAACAAATCATTGATGAGGCTGCGGATGGTGGCTGTGGATGGGTTATTTGTTCAAGTTCTTCAATTAACAGTCTTGATGAAATCAAAAAAACAACTGAAATTTTTGTTAAGGCCGGTGATTTAGCATCAAAAAATAAAATGAAATTCGCCTACCATAACCATCAGTCAGAATTTACAGCTATAGACGGCATCTCCGCCTTCGACTATGTTCTGGGAAATACTGATAAAAATAAGGTTTTTATGGAATTAGATCTTGCCTGGGCAACAGCTGCAGGAATGGACCCTGTGGCATTATTTAAAAAATATCCGAATAGATTTCCCCTGTGGCATGTAAAAGACCTCGACAAAACCACAGGAAGACCCTGCCCGGTAGGTAAAGGCAAAATAGATTTTAAACATATTTTTGAAAACTCAAAACTTTCGGGTTTAAAACATGCATTTATTGAGCAGGATGGTTCAAAGATAATCGCTGATCCAGCCTCAAGTGTGGAATGGCTTAAGGCAAATATTTACCAAAAGTCCTAAACGCTTTTTCTGGCTTTTACCCTCACTAGAATCATCGTTCAGTTTTGAAAAATCAAACAATCGCTTGTCTTATCCGGATTAATTTAATCAGCAGATCTTCCAGATTATCGAGATGAAGCATATTTGCACCATCTGATTTCGCATTCTGGGGATCAGGATGTGTTTCAATAAATAATCCATCTGAACCAACAGCTATTGCTGCTTTGGCAATAGTTTCAATCAGGGTAGGTTTACCTCCTGTCACTCCAGTAGACTGATTGGGTTGCTGCAAAGAGTGAGTACAGTCCATCACCACAGGAACTCCAAATGATTTCATTTCAGGTATTCCCCTGAAATCAACTATCATATCCTGATAACCGAAAGTATTACCCCGATCAGTAAGTATCACATTGGGGTTTCCTGAATCCCGAACCTTATCTAATGCAAAGCGCATTGCACCTGCCGAAAGAAACTGACCTTTCTTGATATTGATGGTTTTTCCGGTTAGTGCTGCAGCGATTAGCAGATCAGTTTGGCGGCATAAAAAAGCTGGAATTTGCAATACATCCACATATTCTGCGGCCATCGCTGCCTCATGATTTTCATGGATATCTGTAACCGTTGGGACGGCAAATTCCTGACTTACCTTTGATAAAATTTTAAGCGCTTTTTCATCACCGATACCTGTAAAGGAATCAAGTCGGGAGCGGTTGGCTTTACGGTAAGAACCTTTAAATATTAATGGTATAGCTAATTTAGTGGTAATATTTACAATTCGTTCGGCAATTCTGAGAGCCATATCTTCACTCTCTATTGCGCAAGGACCCGCCATCAGGAAAAAATTACCTGAGTCAGCATGTTGTATCTTTGGTATATTTTGTATCATTAATTTCCTAATTCTGATATGAATTTAATTCGCATTAATTGCACCTCTTCGGGGGTATAATCATCAGTTCCAAGCTCAGCAATAGCAGTATCAATAGAATCTGTTTCCGTAGATCTAAAATAATTGTAAACTTCTTCCTGGCGATCCTCTTCGATCAATTCATCAATGTAGTAATTGAGATTTAATTTTGTTCCGGAGTTTACTATGGTTTCAAGCTCTTTTAAAATATCATCATAGCTAATTCCTTTGGCGGATGCTATTTCCTCCAAAGCGATTTGCCTGTCAATGTTTTGTATAATTGAAACTTTTAAAGCAGACTTATTTGCAGCACTTTTTATAACAAGATCAACAGGACGATCAATGGCATTATCCTCAACATATTTCTTTATGAGTTCTATAAATGGCAGACCAAATTTCAGGGCTTTCCCCGAACCAACACCATGTATTTGTTTAAGCTCATCTACTGATACAGGATAAAGAGTACACATTTCATTCAACGAAGGATCCTGAAACACCACGAATGGAGGTAGGTTTTTCTGCTTTGCTATTTTTTTTCTAAGGTCTATGAGCATCTGTAAAAGAAAAGTATCCAGAGCACCAACCTGTTGCTGAGACTCTTCAACTTCATCCTCTGCTTCATCCATTAGATAATTAAGTATAAATTTTAATGAATGTGGATTTTCGATGAATGAAGTACCGGTCTTAGTAAGTTTTAATAAACCATAATTATCAATATCCTTCTGAACATAATTATTAAGAACAGCTTGCCTTAACAAAGATTTCCAGATAATTTCACCCTGCTCCTTACCTGACCCAAACAGTGGATGTTTACTATGTCCATAAGAAGCAACCAGAGCATTTTCGACTCCCATCATCATATTGATGAAATACTGATCATCAAACTTTTCACCCAGTTCCTTGATCAAGGTCAAGACATTGAGCAGAGGAATTTCTGCATCAAAATATTTTTTTGTGTGACGGCAATTATCACACATATTATTGCATCCTGTTTCATTAAAATTCTCGCCAAAATAATGTAATATCTGCTTACGCCTGCATACCGAGGATTCAGCATAATCAATCACTTCCTTTAGTATTTGAGTTCCTATTTCCCTTTCAGAAACAGGTTTATCTTTCATAAACTTTGTTAATTTGTCAATATCTTTCTGAGAATAAAAAGCCAGACAAATACCTTCACCACCATCCCTGCCGGAGCGTCCTGTCTCCTGATAATAACCTTCCATACTTTTTGGAATGTCATGATGAATGACATAACGAACATCCGGTTTATCAATACCCATACCAAATGCAATGGTTGCCACAATCACATCAACATCTTCCATTAGAAAATTATCCTGAGTCTCAGCCCTTGTTTTAGGATCAAGCCCCGCATGATATGGAAGAGCCTTTATGCCATTTAGTTTTAATGCTTCTGCTACTTCTTCAACCTTTTTCCGGCTTAAACAATAGACGATTCCAGATTTGCCGGAATTCATTTTAGCGTATCTTACAATCTCTTTAATTACATTTCTTTTGGCACGGACTTCATAGAATAAATTAGGTCTGTTGAAGGAAGATTTAAAAAGTGCAGCGTTATTCATTTGCAGATTCTTCTGAATATCCTGCTGAACCTTTGGAGTTGCGGTTGCTGTAAGTGCGATAATCGGAATTTGATCGCCTATATTATCAATTACCTGACGAATTCTTCTGTACTCTGGTCTGAAATCATGACCCCATTCTGAAATGCAATGGGCCTCATCAACCGCCACGAATGAAATTGGAATCCCTCTTAAAAATTCTACATTTTCAGGTTTGGTAAGTGACTCAGGTGCCACATAGAGTAATTTAGTTTCTCCATTGGTTACATCTTCTTTTACCCGGGTGATTTCAGATTTATTTAAGGAAGAATTTAAAAAATGTGCAATACTATCAGTACCACCAAAGGCTCTTAACTGGTCAACCTGATTTTTCATCAGTGCTATCAAAGGTGATATCACAATAGCTGTACCCTCGCTTATAAGTGCAGGCAATTGGTAACAAATTGATTTTCCGCCCCCTGTTGGCATAATTACAAAGGTGTCCTTCTTTTGAAGAATACTGGTTATAATTGCCTCCTGATCACCTTTAAAGTTATCAAAGCCAAAAAAATTCTGTAAATTATCGAACAAGGATTTGTTTATTTCCATTGTCTGTCTGGAAAAAATTTAAGATAAGCCATAATAACAGTCAAAATAACATATTTTTGGGATTAATTATCTATTTAATTAAAAAAATATCATTGAAAAGCAATACTGAAATATTAGAAATTGCAAGAAAAACACTTCATATGGAAGCTGAAAGTGTAAAAAGGCTTGCAACTCAATTAAATGATAATTTCCCAGAATTAGTCTATCAAATTCTGTACCTAAATGCCAGAGTTATAGTAACTGGCATTGGAAAAAGTGCAATAATTGCCCAAAAAATAGTTGCTACTTTCAACTCAACCGGTACTCCATCTATTTTTATGCATGCAGCAGATGCAATCCATGGTGATTTGGGAATGATTCAGAAAGATGATCTGGTCATTTGTATCTCAAAAAGTGGTAATACCCCAGAAATAAAGGTTTTGGTACCATTATTGAAACAGGGAGGGAATAAATTGGTTGGAATGGTAGGAGATAAAAATTCGTTTTTAGCTAAGCAGGCAGATTGGATTTTGGATACTTCCGTTGATCAAGAAGCATGTCCACACAATCTTGCACCAACCACTAGCACCACTGCTCAATTGGCAATGGGTGACGCTCTGGCAGTCAGTTTGCTTGAATGCCGGGAATTCAGTAGTGCTGATTTTGCCAAATACCATCCTGGAGGGGCATTAGGTAAACGACTTTATCTTAAAGTAGCAGACCTGGCCGCCCAAAATGAAAAACCAATGGTACCTTCAGATGCCACTGTTAGAGAAGTGATTATCGAAATAACAAAGAATCGCTTGGGTGCTGTTGCAGTAGTTGATCATGGAACGCTAAAAGGAATAATAACCGATGGCGACATACGACGAATGTTGAATAAAAACAGTACCATTGATGGCCTGAATGCAGCGGATATGATGACAGTTTCTCCAAAATTTATTGACAAGAATGAACTCGCTGTGAATGCACTGGAAATATTAAGGGAAAATAATATTACCCAAATACTCGTAGGAACAGAAACAAAATTTGAAGGCTTTGTCCATCTTCACGACCTTTTGAAGGAAGGCATCATTTAAAACCATTTAATTAATATGAAAAATCATTATGCCCTGATAATGGCAGGAGGAATTGGCAGCAGATTTTGGCCAATCAGTCGTTCTGCCCACCCAAAACAATTTATAGATATTCTGGGTTCAGGAAAAACACTCATACAACAAACCTTCGAACGATTTTTAAAGATTGTACCGAAAGAAAATATCTTTATACTGACCAATGAATCTTACATTCAACTTGTAAAAGAACAACTTCCCGGTTTGGATGATACTCAAATACTTGCAGAACCAATTATGCGCAACACCGCTCCTTGTATTGCGTATGGAAGTCATAAGATATTAAAGTTAAACCCTGAGGCTTCCATTGTTGTTGCACCTTCAGACCATCTTATTCTGAATTCAGAAGAATTTACCAGATGCATAAAAAAATCTTTGGAAACAGCTTCAAAGCATGATTGCCTCATCTCACTAGGTATTAAACCTTCAAGACCAGATACTGGATATGGCTATATTCAATACAATACAAAGAAAATAGATGATGATTTTTTTAAGGTTAAAACCTTCACTGAAAAGCCAAACAAAGAATTAGCCAAAACCTTTGTTCAAAGTGGCGATTTTTTATGGAATGCAGGAATATTTGTCTGGTCGGTACAAAGTATTCTTAATTCTTTTAAAAATCATTTGCCTGAGATGAATGATATTTTCAAAGAAGGGGAAGCTGTTTATAATACAAAAGATGAGCAGGAATTTGTGCATGCTGCATTTTCACAATGCACCAATATCTCCATTGATTATGGAATCATGGAAAAAGCTGAAAACGTCTACGTTTTACCCTCGGAATTTGGCTGGTCGGATCTTGGAAACTGGTCTTCTGTTTATGAACTATCTGAGAAAGATTATGTTGGAAATGCAGTTATTCCTTCAGAAATGGTTATGATGTACGATTCATCAAATTGTATGGTTAAGGTCCCAAAAGGTAAGCTGGTTATTATGCAAGGCTTGCACGACTTTATCGTAGTAGAGTCTAACAATACCTTATTAATTTGCCCGCGAAGTGAAGAACAGGCGATCAAACAAATTGTTGGTGATGTAAAACAAAGCTTTGGATCAGAGTTTATTTAACAGATAATTTTTGCCTTACAGCTTCGTAGAGCAAAATACCTGCAGATACTGAAACATTCAAAGACTCAATCTCACCGTACATTGGAATCTTTGCAAGATGATCAGATATCCTAATCAGGTCAGTAGAAATACCACTTTCTTCCGAACCCATAATAATCGCTGTAGGAGCTGTATAATCAGGCTGATAAAGAAAATCATTTGTTTTTTCGGTACATGCAACTAGCTGTAAACCAGATTCCTGTAAAAATTTGGCGGTTTTTATTAAACTATCATGACGACATACAGGAATCTTATACAATGCACCTGCAGAAGTTTTTATAGCGTCAGGATTGATTTGCGCTGAACCCTTGGTTGGGACTATCAAAGCATGTACACCGGCACATTCTGCAGTACGCGCAATGGCACCAAAATTTCTAACGTCGGTAATTCCATCCAGAATTAAGATTAGAGGTACCTCTCCGCTCTCGTAAATACCTGGTATTATATTTTCAATTTTATCGTAACTTATTGGTGAAATAAATGCAACAGCACCCTGATGGTTCTTGGGTGTTAAGCGATTTAACTTCTCAATCGGTACCAGTTGAAAACCTATCTCTTTTTCATTTATTAACGCACGAAGTTCTAAAATTATACCACCACTCAGTCCACGTTGTAGGTATAGATTCTCTATTTCTTTACCACTCTTGATGGCCTCAATAATTGTCCGGATTCCAAATACCATTTGATTAGACTCGTGGCCATCATTGTCGCGTCTTCTTTTGAAAGAGTTAGTGTTCATTTCTATTGATTATAGTAAATGACGAAGTTAGATTTTATTTCCATTTTCGTATAATTGACTCCATTAAATAGAATCAATTTAAAGTTTATCAACACCCAAAAAAGTTATTAACAATGTCATTAATTAACCTCAGAGCTGATTATTTACGATTTAATAATTTTTTAAACATTTTATGTTAACAAAAAAGCGATGCAGAGAGCTTAAAGTAAATAGTGTGAATTGCTAAAAAAATACGGTGTGAAAAACTAAAAAAAATACACTTCAATTTTTGTATACTTTTGTTATCATGAGTTTAGAAAAAGATCAGGATTTTAATAAAAACAACAAAAATATAATTTCAACTGAGCGTCGTAACAGGTTATCTACCATTGCAAGTGGTTTGGGTAAATTACCACCTCAGGCACTTGATTTAGAAGAGGCTGTATTGGGTGCACTGATGCTAGAAAAGGATGCGCTCTCTGCAGTAATCGATATTTTAAAACCTGATGTTTTCTACAAAGACAGCCATCAGAAAATTTTTGAAGCCATACAGGCACTTTTCCAAAGATCATCCCCAGTTGATATACTGACTGTTACTGCTCAACTACGTCAGCAGGGTGACCTTGAAATGATTGGAGGGGCTTATTACATCACAGAACTTACCAATCGTGTTGCCTCGGCAGCAAATATTGAATATCATGCCAGAATCATATCTCAAAAATTTATTCAAAGGGAGTTAATCAGGATTTCGACAGAAATTATAAGTAATGCTTATGAGGATACTACTGATATCTTTGACCTGCTTGATCATGCTGAAAAAAATCTCTTCGATATTGCTCAAAACAATCTAAGAAGAGATTCCAGAAAGATGGACGATATAATCCGGGAATCACTCGAAAATCTGGAAAAAATAAAAGATAAAGTCGATGGCCTAACTGGTGTACCATCCGGATTTACCGCTCTTGATCGTATAACTTCAGGATGGCAACCATCTGATTTAGTAATCATTGCAGCAAGACCTGCGATGGGAAAAACAGCATTTGTATTGAGCTGTGCACGTAATGCTGCTGTACAGTTTAATAAACCAGTGGTTTTTTTCTCCCTGGAAATGTCATCTGTTCAATTAGTTAACCGATTAATTTCCGGAGAGACCGAAATAGAACAGGAAAAAATCAAAAGAGGACATTTAGCAGAATGGGAATGGCAAAAACTTCACTCTAAAATAGGAGCACTCACAGAAGCACCCTTGTTTATCGATGATACTCCGGCCTTGAATATCTTCGAATTCAGGGCAAAATGCAGGCGCCTGAAAGCTCAATATGATATCCAGATGATCATTATTGACTACCTGCAACTCATGCATGGAAAAAGCGATGGGAAAGGTGGAAACCGCGAACAGGAAATTGGCAGTATCTCAAGAGCTTTAAAATCAGTAGCCAAAGAACTAAACGTTCCGGTGATCGCCTTATCACAATTGAGCCGGGCAGTAGAAACCAGACCAGGAGCTGCCAAAAAGCCTGTGTTATCTGATTTACGAGAGTCGGGATCTATTGAACAAGATGCTGATATGGTGCTATTCCTTTATCGTCCGGAGTATTATGGATTAACTGAAGATGAACAGGGAAGGTCAACTATTGGTATTGGCGAAGTAATTGTGGCTAAGCATAGAAATGGCGAAACGGGAACAGTTCCTTTAAGATTTGTTGGCAAATATGTAAAATTCATAGACCTTGAAGAGGATTTCAGCAATGCCGGTTCAACTAATCCAAATCCTTTTGCGGGTATGAGTCCTTCACAGGATTTTGAGAAATCAAATAATTTTATAATTCGCCCCTCCAGAATGGATGACCTGGATGATGAACAACTATTTTAAAATTTCGATTATTTGTTTTAAAGTATTAAACCTAAACATACTGCCCCTATAATGATCAGCGGTGTTCTGATTTTTGTGAATGCCAACAAAAGAAAGGTAATTGAGATCAGGCTCACTGAAAGGTAGTTAATTCCAACCGGGAGAATCAATAAAATAAATGCGGCGCCCATAAATCCTACAGTAACAGCATTTATACCCGATAATGAATTCTTTATTCTGGTTATTTTCTTCAAATCATTCCAAAAAGGGACTATGAATAGAATCAGGATTAAACCGGGTAAATTAATTCCAAGAACACCAATAATACTACCCATAATCTGCCCAGTAACACTTGCTCCAGAATTTTTCATTGTCATTCCACCAACAAAGGAAGTAAAAGAAAAAGTTGGTCCCGGAAGTGCCTGTTGAAATGCATAACCTGAAAGGAATTGATCCGAAGTAAGGTAACTTTTCATCTCCACAAATTCGGTATGCATAAACGGCACCAAAACCTGTCCGCCCCCGAAAATCATAATACCATTACGGTAAAAATTTTCAAACAAACGAATGGGCAAACTAAAGGGCGATGTACGATTTATAATTGCACCCAAACCGGCAAACAATAATAAAACCCCAATGAAATATGCAATCTTCTTAGGATTGATATTTGAAAAAAGCCTCACTCTGAGATCATTTTCTTCAACTTCCTTATTAATGCTAGAAGACACAATACCCCCAATCAAAATAAGAATTGGAAATGCGTAAGCATTTCTCAGCAGTAATGTAGCAAATAATGAACCCAATGCCAACCAAATTGAGGTTTTTGATTTCAATATCTTCTCCCCAAAAGAGTATGCAGCATAAGCTACAATTCCTACAGCTACCGGCTGAACAAATTGAAGTACCTGAGTAAACTTCTCCATTTGACCTAAAAACGAATAACTCAAAACTGCAAAACACATCAATACCGAAGATGGTAATATCCAGATAATAAATGCACTGATTGCGATTGGAAGTCCGCCAACCTTATATGCAATTCCAATTAATGTTTGAGTAGAAGAAGGTCCCGGAAGTATTTGGGTAAGTGCATTAAGCTCTAATAATTCACTTTCAGAGATATATTGACGTTTTTTTACGAAATTTTTAAGCATCATGCCCAAGTGTGCCTGCGCCCCACCAAATGCAGTCAGTGTAAACAATATTACATCAAAAAGAAAAATAAGCTGACGTATTCTATGCATAAAAATTAATCGTCTTCGTAATTTAATCCATTTGCTGAATTGAAAACCGTTTGTAATTCCGAAAAAGCGTGCATATCCCCTATTTTTCGCGCAATATCCATGCCCTTTCTGTAAATCAGAATCGCTTCTGTTTTTCTGTTAATGACTTCATATAATTTACCTAAATGATAATAGGTTCCAATATAGTCGGGATTATTTATGATTAAATCTTCAAAATAAAATAAGGCCTTTTCATGGTCCTTCGCATTAAAATACTCTGTTGCAAGCGCATATTTTAAAAAAGGATCATTAGGTTCATTTTTAAGAAAATCCAAAAGCTTTTGTAAACGTGTATGTTGCATTTTAATTTGGCATTTTTGAGTAGATTTGCAGAAACAGAATTAGATATGAAAATATTAGTTTGTGTCAGTAACGTTCCAGATACCACAACAAAAATAACTTTTAACGGCGATAATACCCAATTCAATACCACAGGAGTTCAATATATTTTGAATCCTTACGATGAAATTGCCCTCGCCTGCGCCATTGAGTTGACTGAAGGCGATAAAGGTACTGTGACCATTATACATGTTGGAGAAACTAGTTCTGAGCCAACCATAAGAAAGGCACTTGCAATTGGTGCAGATGATGCAGTAAGGATCAATTCAGCACCAAGAGATGCCTATTTTGTTGCAGCACAAATTGCTGATTATGCCAGGAATAAAGGTTTTGAAATGATACTTACAGGACGGGAATCAATTGATTACAATGGTTCTCAACTCGCTGCAATGATTGCTGAATTATTGGATATTCCATCTATTTCAATCATTAAAAAATTAGAAATTGAAGGAAATAAGGCGAATCTTGTCCGTGAAATAGAAGGTGGTAAGGAAATGTTAAATGTTTCATTCCCTTTTGTTGCAAGTTGCGCTGAAGGTGTAGCTGAACCGAAGATTCCTAATATGCGAGGAATTATGTCTGCAAGAACAAAGCCTTTGATAGTAGTTGAAGCTTTTTCTGTTGAAAAGCTGGTCGATTTCAAATCTTATGCGACACCTGCACCCCGCGGTTCAGTTACAATGCTTGGAACAGATGAAACCGAAAAGCTGATTGACCTATTACATTCAAAATCGAAAGTAATTTAGAGCTATAAATTAATTAAGACAATCTAAGCCTAAAAAGAAAAATATATGTCAGTTTTAGTATATGTAGAAAATGCAGAAGGCAAATTTAAGAAATCCATCTTTGAGGTAGTTTCCTATGCCGCTGCCATTGCAGAACAGTTAAATACAGAATTGATTGCAATTTCAATAGGAAATGTAAATCAGGATAATTTAGTCAATTTGGGTAAATTTGGCGCATCGAAGGTGCTCAATGTTTCAAATGATAAGTTAAAGTCCTTTGTTAATCAGGCATATGCTTCTATCATTGCTGAAGCAGTGGAAAAAGAAGGTTCAACAGTCATAGTACTATCCAATTCATTCAGCGCCAAAGGACTTGCGCCTCGTGTTGCTGTGAAACTAAAAGCAGGACTTGCCGATTCAGCTGTCGACTTACCTGAAATCGAAAATGGTAAATTCTTAATTAAGAAAACAGCATTTTCAGGAAAGGCATTCGCAACAGTTGAACTCATGTCATCAATAAAGGTTATCACATTAAATCCAAATTCATACCAATTAAAAGAAATTGGAAGTGCAGCTAAAGTGGAAGATTTCACTCCTGAATTTAAGGAATCTGACTTTAGTACAATGATCACTGATATTGTGAGAGCTAGTGATAAAATTGCATTACCTGATGCTGAACTAGTAGTATCAGCAGGCAGGGGAATGAAAGGCCCGGAAAATTGGGCTATGATAGAAGAATTAGCTTCTTTATTAGGAGCGGCTACGGCTTGTTCCAAACCAGTTTCTGATGCAGGATGGCGACCTCATGAAGAACATGTCGGACAAACCGGTATTGCTGTGAGTCCTAACTTATATATAGCTATTGGTATTTCCGGGGCAATACAACACCTTGCAGGTGTCAGTTCATCTAAAACTATCGTTGTAATCAATAAAGATCCGGAAGCTCCTTTTTTCAAAGTAGCTGATTACGGAATCGTTGGTGATGCCTTTGATGTAGTACCCAAATTAATTGAGTCGGTAAAGGCTTATAAATCAATTTCATAATCATCCGGGCAATCTTGAGTTCTTTTAATTTTGAGCCAATTTAATGAAGAAACTAAAATTAGATATTGTAGGTCTTTCTTATAGCCAAACCCAGTCGGGGGCTTATGCTCTTGTACTAGGCGAAATCAACGGCCGCAGAAGACTTCCCATTATTATTGGAGCTTTTGAAGCACAGGCAATTGCCATTGAAATTGAGAAGATGACCCCAAGTCGTCCCCTGACTCATGATCTATTCAAATCATTAGCAAGCTCTTACAGCATAAACATTCAGGAGGTGATCATCTATAATCTTGTTGACGGAATATTTTTTGCCAAATTAATCTGTTCTGATGGTAAAAAATCTTCTGAGATAGATTCAAGAACCTCTGATGCAATTGCCCTGGCTGTAAGATTTGACTGTCCAATTTATACCTATGAATTTATCTTAGCTACCGCAGGTATCGTAATAGAAGGCAATCAGTTTGTGTTTTTAGAGAACATAGAAGCTCCATCTGAAGAAAAAGCTGGCACTACAAGTATAAATTTCAGCTCACTTACTGAAGATGAATTGAAAACGAAGCTTAAGAATGCCTTAGCTGATGAAGCCTACGAAAAAGCTGCTAAAATACGTGATGAACTTTCGAGGAGAAAATCATCATAATTTTCTTTAAAAAGTAGTTTTTCTAATTCTTATTTCTAAATTTCACGTTTTAATCAGAATTCAATATTCCTATGGAGAGATTTACCGGTCTGATTGGTGTTGTACTCATTTTTGCAATTGCCTTTCTGATGTCAAATAATAGAAAAGCAATAAATTACAAGCTAGTATTTTCTGGTTTGGCCATTCAAATCTCCCTTGCAATATTTATACTTAAAATCCCTATTGGAAAAAGTATTTTTGCCTGGCTTGGAGTTGCAGTTACCGAAATTCTGAATTTTTCTCAGGCTGGAGCTGCATTTGTTTTTGGCCCATTGGTCGATACAACTAATATGAGCAAGGCTTTTGGAAACGGCAATGAGTTTATTTTCTTCTTTAATATAATTCCTACAATCATATTTGTAGCAGTATTAGTCAGCATTGCCTACTACCTGGGAATTATGCAGCGTATTGTTAAGTTTATTGCTTACATAGTCTACAAATTAATGGGGGTTTCAGGATCTGAAGCACTTTCAAATGTAGCTAGTGCATTTGTTGGACAAGTTGAAGCGCAGATTATGATCAAACCGTATTTAAAAGGGATGACAATGTCTGAATTATTAGCATCAATGACAGGTAGTATGGCATGTATTGCTGGTGGTGTGATGGCTGTCTATATTGCATTGGGTGTACCTGCTGAGTACTTAATAGCTGCAAGCTTAATGGCTGCGCCAGCCGCATTGGTTATTTCCAAGATCGTATGGCCTGAAACAGAGATCTCTGAAACCAAAGGAAGAGTATCCTTAGAAATCAAAAAGACTAATGCAAATCTGGTGGATGCCATCTCACATGGAGCAAGTGATGGATTAAAAGTAGGATTGAATGTTGTAGCGATGCTGATTGGTTTTATCGCAATCATAGCATTGGTTGATTTTGTGCTTGGAAAAATTGGATATGGCCTGCATAGTCTTGGTTTGACTCTATCTTTTATTGGAATTAACTTACAGACACTTAGTTTAAATCAAATTTTGGGTTCACTTTTCTCCATTTTTGCTTATACAATGGGGGTACCAGGCAAAGATATACAGATAGCAGGATCATTAATGGGTACCAAAATGGTGATTAATGAATTTGTAGCTTATCTTGATCTTGCAAAAATCAAAGCAACTCTTGATCCTAAAACTATCCTGATCACAAGTTTTGCATTATGTGGTTTTGCGAATTTCAGTTCTATAGCAATTCAGGTTGGAGGAATTGGAGAATTGTCGCCTGAAAGAAGGACTGACCTCGCAAAACTTGGAATGAGAGCACTTATATGTGGGACACTTGCCTCCTACCTATCTGCAACCATCGCAGGAATATTAATGTAATTATGATGTTGCAACAACATAAAATCGAGAATTTAAGCGTTTAAAACCTAAACCAGAAGGCAAAAAAAAACTCCGAGAGAGAAATCTAACGGAGTTTATGTTACAGGATTCTTAAAAAACTATCGGTTTTTCAGATCAACGTAGTTACGTACCGTTTCGCCTGTATATATCTGTCTAGGTCTGCCAATCGGCTCTTTGTTCTCACGCATTTCCTTCCATTGAGCAATCCAACCCGGCAAACGTCCTAAAGCAAATAGAACAGTGAACATATCTGTTGGAAATCCTAAAGCACGGTAAATAATCCCCGAATAGAAATCTACATTTGGATAAAGCTTGCGATCAACAAAATATGGATCATTCAATGCTGCATTTTCGAGCTTTTTAGCTATGTCAAGCACAGGGTCAGCGATACCCAATTTGTCCAATATTTCATCACATGCTTTTTTAATAATCTTTGCACGCGGATCAAAGTTTTTGTACACGCGATGACCGAATCCCATCAATCGGAAGCCATCATTTTTATCTTTTGCTTTATTAATCCACTTATCGGTGTCGCCACCATCGTTTTTAATCTGTTCAAGCATCTCAATTACTGCCTGATTAGCTCCACCATGAAGTGGACCCCAAAGCGCTGAAATACCTGCAGAAATTGATGCATATAAGTTACAATCGGATGATCCAACCATACGAACAGTTGAAGTTGAGCAATTTTGTTCATGATCAGCATGAAGGATAAACAATACATTCATTGCTTTCACAACTACAGGATCCATTTGGATCAGTTCTGTACGCTGACCAAAAGTCATGTTCAAAAAATTACTTACATAATCAAGGTTGTTTTGCGGATATATGATAGGATGTCCAAGCGATTTTTTGTAAATCCAAGAAACAACTGTAGTCATTTTTGCAATTAACTTAATGATTGTCAGGTTTTGTTCCTCAGGAGTTTGCTTGGCATTTAATGATTCTGGATAAAATGATGACAGCGAACATATCAATGAAGAAAGTTGACCCATAGGATGAGATTTTGATGGAAAGCCATCAAAAAATTTCTTCATGTCTTCATGAATCAATGTATGTCTTGAAATACTTGATTGAAAGCCGTCAAGTTGTGCTTGATAAGGCAATTCACCATATATCAAAAGATAAGCAACTTCAATAAAAGTAGATTTCTCTGCTAATTCTTCAATTCCATATCCTCTGTATTTTAATATACCTTCTTCCCCATCCAAAAATGTAATGGCACTTTTAGTTGCACCCGTGTTTTTGTAACCGGAATCAATCGTAATATACCCACTTGAATCCCGAAGCTTTGAAATATCTATAGCCTTTTCATCTTCAGTACCAGTAATGATTGGCAGTTCGTAAGTTTGTTCTCCTATTTTTAAGGAAGCTGATTCTGACATAAAATTCTAATAGTTGATTCACAAAACTAATAATTATGTGCGCTTTTGAACTATTTTTGACACAAGGTTTTGCAATATTTTTGTTAAAAAATCAAAAAAAAAATTGATAGCCTGAAATTAAGTGGAATATTTCAACACATGGATCTGGAAATGTTGAAATAAAGTAATTTCACTTTGTTCTAATCAGGATTATTTTTTTGCAATTGTCTCCTTGACTTCACCACAATGGAGCATATCATCACCGTAATAAGGATTCATGATTTCCTCTTGAGAAGAAAGCCAGTATCCACCTATTCCTTCATTAGCCATCGGACAATATTGGACATAAATTTTACCTGAAGCAATCTCTGATTTTTTCACCAAATTAATCATATCATTACTCAAGGCAGTAAAATTGATACGTTGTTCTGATAAATCTTTAGAGTTAGCAATTTTTTCGACCAAAACTGCTGTGCTACCAAAGCCAGTTAGCTTACCTAAAGCAATGGCTAAATCAGATGCTGCAGTTTTAACTTTTGCAGAATCGGAAGCAACCAGCAAATCTTTTAATTGTATGTAATGGTTGTAAACCTTAGCATTAAGGCTATCCTTTAACTCGACAGGAATTAACGCTACAGGTTGAACTATTGTTGAGTCTGCTATGGAAGAGTCTTTAGATTCTTTAGCCTGATTACAGGCAAATAAAGATCCAATAATTGCAAAAACTGAAAAAAATAATCTGAAACTGTTCATAATAATTGATTTTATGATACAAAGATATAAATCGACATCAATTGTCGATCGTTCTGATGTAAAGCTCTTCAACCTTTTTACGCGCCCAATCCGTTTTTCTAAGAAATTTCAAACTAGAAGAAATATCCGGATTCTCATTAAAGCAATTGATCCTGATTAATCTGCCAAGCTTATCCCATCCATAATGGTTCACAAGATGAATCATTATCGTTTCAAGTGTTTTTCCGTGAAGGGGATTATTTGGCTGATCTAAAATCATAATGCAAGACTAATATACAATACAAATGGAAAGAGCTAGCAGGATTTTGCAATGATCTTTCATATTCGGATTTAAGGAGGTTAATTTTCATAAATTTGTATTTCATATCCGATTTACAAAATTATCCAAATCCGCAATTATGAATTATAAATTAGGTGAGTTCGTACGATTCGTTAATGAACGCAGAGAAGGTTATATCACACGCATAATTGATGAAAGCACCATTGCGGTTACAGATGATGATGGATTTGAAATTCCGGTATTAGCCAGTCAGGTTACAAGGGTACATGGTAAGAGTGATGTTTCTGATAAACTATCATCAGAGAACCTCTCAGTCGCAATTTCTTCAGAATTTATTCTAAATGGTATATATCTTGCTCTTTGTCCGGATAAAAGAAGTCCATCAGTACTCCATTTTCATTTAGTCAATTCGAGTTCATGGCAAATACTATTCACATTTTACTCCCAAAAAAAGAACAAGGCGAAAGGTGAAAATTCCGGGATTCTCAAAGCTAATTCTGCAGAAAACATTTATTCATGCTCATTAAATGAACTTGATCTGTGGCCTGAATTTAAAATCAAGGCACTTTTTTTTAGTACGGGTAATGAGGAAATGCAAAAGCCAATTGAGTTTACAGAAAAATTCAAAGCCAAAGATTTCTCCGGTGCAAAAAAGCAACATGAATTACTTGATCAAGCCGGGTGGTTAATACAGCTAGACAGTAAAGAAGTTTTAATTGATCCTGAAAAACTTAAAGAGAGCTTTTTTAGGCCTCATCCAGAAAAGATTGAAGTAGAGAAACCTGGTAAAGAAGTTGACCTGCATATTGAAAAACTCAGGGATGACTATCAATTTCTCAACAGCTCAGAAATTCTGGATATCCAGATAAGCTATTTTAAAAAATCTTTGGATGCTGCAATTGTTCATAAAACTCCTTCCATCATTTTTATTCATGGTTCTGGAAACGGCACTCTTAGAAATGAAATATATCGAATCATCAGCAAACATGCTCAGGTAAAAACCTTTATGGATGCGCATAAGGAACGATTTGGTTATGGCGCGACGGAGGTATTTTTAAAATAGAGTAAGAGCAAGGCCTTCCGGATCAAGTCCGGAATGACAGGATCAAGTCCGGAATGACAGTCGGATCAAATCCGGAATGACAGTCGGATCAAATCCGGAATGACAGTCGGATCAAGTCCTTCCGGATCAAGTCCGGAATGACAGTGGGATCAAATCCGGAATGACAGTAGGATCAAATCCGGAATGACAGTAGGATCAAATCTGGAATGACAGTGGGATGTAGCGAAAGCCCTTGTGTCATTCCGGCATGAATACTGAAACCCTCATTAACCATTGTTCATTACAATCAGAAACAACAAAAATTATTAGCTTTGCATTTTTACAAAAAAGCCCTGATGTGATTACTTCACATTTCCATGATCTTATGCTCAACCAAGAAATAGAAAAGCGAAAAACTTTTGCCATTATTAGTCACCCTGATGCTGGAAAAACAACCCTTACAGAAAAATTTCTTCTTTTTGGCGGGGCAATCAATACCGCTGGAACCGTAAAACGAAATAAAGCA
>CAMCTU010000009.1 GCA_945878525.1 Sphingobacterium thalpophilum | reverse complement strand
TAATCTTTAAGAAAATATCTATCTGAATTTCGCTCGGCCTGCGTTTAATCACATTCTGGATGCGTGAAAGTATAGGTTTCAACATTCCCCTGTGGAATAGTAAAGCTTCCTGATCTGTTCATTTGCCACCAAAAGAGGTTGCGTGCTTTTTCACGACTGATAGTCTCATTCATGGTCTCGGTATCATAAACACGACCATTGACGATCACATAGTTGATTTTTTCAGTATTCCTGATATCATCCAATGGATTTGCATCTAAAATTAGCATATCTGCCAGTTTTCCTGTCTCCAATGAACCAAGTTCCTTTCCCATACCAAGATGCTGAGCACCATTTAATGTTGCGCTTCTAATGGCCTGCAACGAAGACATTCCTCCCTGTGCGAACATCCAGAGTTCCCAATGAGCCCCCAGACCCTGAACCTGCCCATGTGCTCCCAAGTTCACTTTCGTTCCGCCATCAGTTAATTCTTTCGCAGCCCGGGCTACTTTAATATGACCATAATCAGCAAATTCTGAAGTTGTTCTTCTTCTTGCTCTGGAATCTATTAAATACCTGGGAGTATAACTTAGTAGTCTTTCATTTTCCCAAACATTGGTTCGGTCGTACCAGTAGTTTTCGCCCGATTGAGATCCATAACTTACAATAAGGGTAGGAGTATATGATGTTGTACTTTTATTCCATAGTGCTTTAACATCTTTATAAAGTGGAACCACTGGAACATTGTGCTCCAGACTGGTATGGCCATCCTGTATATGTGTTAAATTATGAAAGAAAGTGGATCCACCTTCCGGAACAACCTCCAGCTGCAATTCTCTTGCCGCCTGAATTATTTGCTGGCGCTGATCTCTCCTTGGTTGATTGTAAGATTTTACAGAAAAAGCGCCAACTGCCTTCATTCTTCTCAAGGCCGACCGCGCATCATCCAAACTATTGACAACAGTTTTGAAATCACCATCAGCACCATATAAAATGGTTCCTGTTGAATAAATTCTTGGTCCGACCATTGCACCCGTTCTGACCATTTCGGCCTGACTGAATACCATTTCTGTATTAGCGGAAGGATCATGTGATGTAGTAACTCCAAACGCCAGATTAGCGTAATAGCTCCAGGACTGTTGCGGACTAACCCCGTCAGAACTGGCACCTAAATGACCGTGAACATCAATAATACCAGGCATAATGGTTTTACCACTTGCATTGATGAGTTTAGCACCTTCAGGGATGCTTACATTTGTTCCAATGGCTGTTATTCTGTTTTGTTCGATAATAATTGTACCATTTTCTATAACTTCATCACCCCTCATCGTGATTATTCTTGCATTTGTAATGGCAATTTTCCCTTCAGGAAGATCTGATTTTAAACGCAAATCAATGTCTAATCCCAGAGTGTCAGATTTTGCGGACTTGTCTGCACTTGCCAAAAAACTGAAAGAACTGTTTATATCTTTTGAAAAATATTTAGGGCCTAATGTCCAGTTTAATCGTTTTGAATCTTTACTCCAATGTATATAGGTTCCAGCATCTTTACTCACTTTGGTAAGTGGAAGAGATTTATTGTTGGATGACAGGTCGAGTGATACTCCTGCATTTGCAAATGGAGTAATATAAACATTAAATAGTTCGGTAAAAGCTATCCATTTACCGTCCGGACTAGGGCAAAAGGCATTTGCATAAGTTGATGTATAATGAGTTCTGATGTTACCTCCGTTTAGGTCTACACTTTTTAATGCCTTTTTACCGGCTTCAGTACTCTGGAAAAAAATTCTGCTGTCAGTTGTGTCGAAACTTGGTCGTATACCATTCTTGAGGATCAAGCTGCTTGTTCCCCCATTAGCTGGAATGGTATAGATTCCAGGATTTTTTCCAAATGAATATCCAAGGACATTATTTCCTACTCCTTTTACAAAGACAATTTTATCGCCTTTATTAGAGAATTTCGGACTATAATAATAACCTTTTTCAGTGCTTAGCTTTATAAATGAAGAGTCTGGGATGTTGTATTTCATGATAGAACCTCGGTTTTCATCAGACCAGCTTACATACACCAATGAGTTACCATCCGGACTAAATTCAGGTTCAAATTCAAATTCACTTCCTTTTGAGATTCGTGTAGGTTTTCCATTTGGAAGCTCTTTCACATAAATATATCCTGCAGCATTGAACGCAACCTTTTTTCCATCAGGGGATGTACTTAATTGTCTTATCATCTTCACGAAAAATTCTTCATCATACACCTTTTTCTCAAAGTGAAGAGCATCAGTAATGGTTTGATTTACATTTACTTCAAAAGGAATTTCAGATAAGTATTGAGTCAATACTTCAAGTTTTCTAATCTTTCCCTGAGCATAAAAAATAATCTCTCTGCTATCAGGCGTCCATGCGAAATTAGGATAAAGTCCAAAAATTGCCCATGCTTCCTGCTGATCATGAGAGAGTTCATCATAAACGGACCATTCTTCGCCTGTTTGAAGGTCGTGAATGAATAATTCAGAATTTAACCTCACTCTCTTTACAAATGCCAGAAATTTACCGTCTGGTGAGATTTGAGGGCGCATAGCACCTCCGCCTCCGCCTGCAACAGTTTCTATTTCCCCATTTTCGCGATTTAACCTGCGGATATTATAAATTTCGCCATTGGGATCTTTATTATATTGAAAAAAAGGACCCGGACTTACATCTTCAGAGAAGTAAACATATTTACCATCTGGTGAAATTTCAGGCTCTCCCGCATCTTGCTGATCATTTTTTCTTTTGGTCAGCTGAACACCTTCACCAGCTCCGGCAATATGATACATCCACATTTCTCCTGCTCCTAGTGAACGACTACTTGTAAAATGCTTTCTTGCTATCAAATATTCACTGTCAGGAGTCCAAACTGCATTATTTAATAATCGGAAGGTTTCTTTTGTTATAGCTCTTTTGCCTGTACCATCGGTATTCATGATCCAGATATTATCGCCACCTTCTTTATCACTTGTATAGGAAATATACTTGCCATTCGGACTAAATCTCGGTTGTACTTCTGATGCCATACCTCCCGCCAGTAAGGTAGCTTTACCTCCTGTTACTGGCATTCTGTATATATCGCCGAGTAAATCAAAAACGATCACCTGGCCATCCGGACTTAAGTCAAGGTTCATCCATGTGCCTTCTGTGGTCTGAAAGTTTAGTGATTTGGAAGGTCCTGTAGGTTTTTCAATATTCCATTTGGGATTTTGTTGTGCAAATGATTTAGAAACCCCTAAAATTATTAAAATGACAATTAATGCTCGTTTCATGTAGTTTATCTATTGAACTTCAAATTTAGTAAATATTCATAGTTTTGAGTCTAGCGTAAATCATAACGGTTTTTTTTTGATTTAATTCTGATAATTTATCTCTGCCCAATAAAATAATAATGACAATTCAATCTATACTGTTGACGTACTGGGGCTTTTCAGTATTCAGGCCATTACAGGAAAATATTATTCAGTCTGTTCTGGATGGGAAAGATACTCTTGCATTAATGCCTACCGGTGGTGGAAAATCTCTTTGTTTTCAGGTTCCAGCATTGTTGAATCCAGGTATTTGTATTGTCGTTTCACCGCTTATTGCACTAATGAAGGATCAGGTTGAGAATCTTAAAGAAAAGGGCATAAAAGCCATAGCTATCTTTTCAGGAATGGGCAAAAGAGAGGTTGATATTGCGCTGGATAATTGTATTTATGGAGATATCAAGTTTCTTTATCTTTCACCTGAAAGACTTTTATCTGAACTCGTTAAAGAGCGTATCAGATACATGAAAGTGAATTTGATCGCAATAGATGAAGCGCATTGTATATCTCAGTGGGGTTATGATTTCAGACCTCCTTATCTTCATTTAACCCAATTAAGGGAAATTCATCCGGGTATTCCCGTGCTTGCACTTACGGCAACAGCTACAGAACGGGTTACAGCGGATATACAGGACAAACTCAATTTTAAAAACGGAAAGGTATTCAGGAAATCATTTGAACGGTTAAATCTTAGTTATCTGGTTTATAACGTTGATAATAAACTGCAAAAGCTGGTTTCAATAGTAAAAAATGTTAAAGGATCAGGAATCGTTTATGTTCGCAACAGGCGTGAAACACAGGAAATTGCCAGGCTTTTGAATCTGGAAGGCATCATTTGTGATTTTTATCATGCTGGTCTGGATACTCCCTTGAGGATGAAAAAGCAAACTGCCTGGAAAAATTCAGAGATCAGGATTATCATTGCAACCAATGCATTTGGTATGGGAATAGATAAAGCAGATGTTCGTTTTGTTATTCATTTGGATCTGCCGGAAAGCCTTGAAGCCTATTACCAGGAAGCTGGTAGGGGAGGGCGGGATGAGAAAAAATCATATGCTGTGTTACTTTATAATAATTCAGATAAAGCTAAGATAACCAAAAGGTTAGATCAGCAATATCCTACAATTGAAGAGATTAAGCAGATCTATCATCATCTTGGGAATTATTATCAGCTTGCTTATGGGGCGGGTGAAGGACTTTCATTAAAGTTTGATCTCGCAGAGTTTTGTAACAGATTCAAACTCGACGCAATAAGAACTATACATGCATTTAAATTTCTTGAACATGATGAATATGTAGCATTAAGTGAAACTGTCTTTTTACCCTCAAGAGTTCAGATTCTGTTTTCACATGAAGATCTTTATCGTTTTCAGGTTGGGCAACCTGCTTACGATCATTTTATTAAGGTTTTGTTAAGGTCATATGCAGGTATTTTTGAGCAGTTGGTTGGAATAAAAGAAAGTGATCTCGCTAAAAGGATTGGAATAAGCAGGTCTGAAACAGTACAAATACTCAGTAAATTAAATGATCTTGAGATAATTAGCTACATACAACAAACCGATAGACCTCATATTGTTTTTAATAAGCCTCGCGTTGACTCACAGCATCTTTATATCGACAGAAAATATCATGCTGATCGCTATCAGATTCATAAATCCCAGGTTGAAGCTGTTATTGCCTATGCAGAAAATCATAAATGCAGAAGTCAGCAATTACTCAACTATTTCAATGAAACTCATGCAAAGACTTGCGGGGTCTGTGATGTCTGTATAGCTAATAAAAAGCTGACGAAAAATGATAAACTAACTGATGAAATAATTAAAGAAGTTTTGAATGAACTTAGTAAGAATGCTTTACATCTTGACCAGCTTATTGAAGCCATAAGATCGGGTAACGCCAATGAAAGACTTAAAGTTGTCAGAATACTGCTTGACGCCGGAACGATAAATGTGAATGGGGAGTTGTATTATTTAAAAAGTTAAAAGGCGGTGTTCGACTACTGGATGATTATTAAAATCCTCAATTTCTAAGTTTTGTTTATTTATATTGTAGCATAATTATTGCGTTTGTTATCAAAATAGAAAAGACCATGAGAAATTCCCCTTTGAATTCATTTGCCTATTTATTCTTAGGTGTTCTTTTATTATCATCCTGCGGTGGATTCGATTGTATTTATGGTTCAGGTAATCAGGTTACTGAGAGAAGAGAAATTGGAACATTCAATCAAATTGAAACCAGTGGGTCTCTTAAGATCATACTCAGCCAGGACTCAACAAGTTCAATCAGAATTTTAGCCGATGATAATATTCAGAAAGAGATTCGTACCAGACTAAGTGGAAGCACCTTAATAATTGATTTTGAGGGAAATTTTTGCGATCCGGGACCGGTCACTGTATTTTTAAGTTCAAAGGACTTTCAAAAAATTGAGTCTTCAGGTTCTGTAGAAATTTTGAGCGAAGGAAGATTAAGCTTAAATGATCTTGATCTAAATCTTAGGGGTTCATCAAAGTTAATGCTTGATCTCAATATTAAATCATTATTTACTTTCACCAGTGGATCCTCTGAAATAATTTTGAAGGGTCAGGCCGGAAGTCATGACCTGGAAATGACCGGATCAAGTTCTGTAGAAGCCATTGATTTTATTGTTGGAGAATACCGTATTAATAGTACCGGAGCAAGCAAATCTCGTATAAATGTATTAAATACTTTGGAAGTAAATTCTACAGGTGCAAGTGACGTTGAGTACAAGGGAAAACCTTCTAAAATTCAAAAAGATGAATTAGGCTCATCAACAGTTAGAAGCATAAATTAATTACATTTAATTCTGATGCAATAAAATAATTGTTACTTTGAGCTTGCAGTTAATCTAATAATAAGCAATTTTGGACTTTTTCTGTTTATTTGCTATAACTTTAGACAATGCGAAATAATAAAGAGACGATTAAAGCCTGGGCCATGTTCGACTGGTCTAATTCTGCTTACAATCTGGTCATTACGTCCACAATTTTTCCGGCATACTACACGATTATTACTACCACAGAGGAATTCGGGGATAAAGTAACATTCTTTGGAAGGACTTTTACAAACACAGCTCTATCAAATTATGCGCTTTCTATGGCTTATTTGATAATGGCTTTATTATTACCTGTATTATCATCAATTGCTGATTTTAGAGGCAATAAGAAGATTTTCATGAAAGCTTTCACTTACCTCGGAAGTATATCTTGTGCCGGTTTATTTTTCTTTAAACTTGAAACCCTTGAATTCGGAATCATCTGTTTTACCCTGGCTGCGATTGGTTATATCGGCGGAGTAATGTTTAATAATTCGTATTTACCTGAAATTGCAACTGTTGATCAACAAGATAAGGTAAGTGCCAAGGGATTTGCATATGGTTATGTTGGTAGTGTTCTTCTGCAGATAATTTGCTTTATTTTTGTCCTTAAGCCTGAACTTTTTGGAATAACTGATGGTTCTTTACCCGCGCGTTTGTCCTTTCTATTGGTTGGAATCTGGTGGATTACTTTTGCTCAGATTCCTTTTAAGAACTTGCCTGCTGGAAGTCCTAACTACGATAAGATAACAAAAAGTACAGTTAAAAATGGATTTCAGGAACTTATAAAAGTCTGGAATCAGCTCAAAACGATGATCATTTTAAAAAGATTTTTATTCGCATTCTTTTTTTATTCAATGGGAGTACAAACAATCATGCTCGTTGCTGCTGGATTTGGCGAAAAAGTGCTGAAACTTGGCACCTCAAAATTGATTGCTATTATTCTAATAATTCAATTAGTGGCGATTATTGGTGCCTTGATTATGTCAAATTTTGCCAAAAAATATGGTAATATTCAGGTGATAATAGTAGTTCTCTCTGTTTGGATTGGAGTATGTGTTGCAGCCTATTATATTGAAAATGAAACGCAGTTTTACATTATTGCAGCTGTAGTGGGATTAGTAATGGGTGGTATTCAATCAATATCCAGATCTACTTACTCTAAATTTTTACCCCAAAATACACCTGATACTGCATCATTTTTTAGTTTTTATGATGTAACAGAAAAGATTGCAATTGTTATCGGTCTTTTTAGTTTTGCTTATATAGAAGAATTTACTGGTAGTATGCGTAATTCTGCTATCAGTCTGGCCGGATTTTTTGTTTGTGGTTTGTTGATATTGTGCTCTATCTTTTTTATCAAAACAGAAAGTTCAGATAGTTTGACTTCTAATTAGTTATTTTTCGGAATTCAGCAACATTCTCCTCCTCCGTAAAGAATCTGTTTAAAGGATATGAACATCGAATTATTTACACTCCGAATTATTGATAAGTTATAACCTCAGACTGCGTTTAATACCATTTAAATTTTTGTAAAGGCTGGGCATAATGTCCTTTACAATGCTCGACTCAATAAATTTGATTAGTTCGGGCTAGTCCTAACGGAGTTCATCCGGGCGGACTTTAGCTCAGAATTCAGCAAAATGTTAGGAAATTTACATTGGGCTTTAGCCCGATAGATTGAACATTAAACTCCTCTTATTTGGTTAAACCCAAGTTGTTCAACAAAAACATCGTCTGGATCATTACCCCGGAGTCAAAGCACATGGCTATTCAGCGATATGGATAAAGGCATGTTTTATGATTGCCTAAATCATAGACCCCTATTTTAAAAGTAATTTTCCTTGCCCAAACACTTGTTTTCGCATGGAAAATCAGCCAAAATATTCTAATTTAGCTTTTGAATTGAAGATCACTTTGTAGGTGATCATTTAAATATTTTTAATTATAACCTATAAATCATTTTGTAGATGATCAAAATCACACTTCCTGATGGTAATGTTCGTGAATACGAACAGGGGATCACAGCACATCAAATCGCACTTTCAATATCCGAAGGTTTAGCAAGAAATGTTTTAGCCGCAGAGGTTAACGGTCAAGTTTGGGACTCAAGTCGGCCGATACAATCAGATTCAATAGTAAAATTACTCACCTGGAATGATCAGGATGGAAAAGCTACCTTCTGGCATTCTTCTGCTCACCTGATGGCAGAGGCCCTTGAGGCATTATATCCGGGTACCAAATTTGGGATTGGTCCGGCAATCGAAACTGGGTTTTATTATGATGTTGATTTTGGAGATCGCGAATTTTCTTCTGACGATTTTAAGCAGATTGAAGATAAAATACTTGAGCTAGCCAGACTGAAATCTGACTTTTCACGACAGGCAGTTTCCAAAGCAGACGCCATTAAATATTTTACAGAAAAGGATGATGAGTACAAGCTGGATCTGATAAAAGATCTGAGTGATGGTTCAATTACTTTTTATACTCAGGGTAATTTTACTGATCTGTGCCGCGGGCCACATATTCCGAACACAGGGTTCATTAAAGCTGTAAAGCTTATGAACGTTGCAGGGGCATACTGGAGAGGGGATGAGAGTAGAAAGCAATTGACCCGTATCTATGGTGTAACTTATCCTAAACAAAGTGAGCTAACTGATTACCTTCACATGATCGAGGAAGCAAAAAAGCGTGATCACCGTAAATTGGGTAAGGAACTGGAGCTTTTTGCATTTTCAGATAAGGTGGGTATGGGATTGCCTTTATGGCTTCCAAAAGGTGCTGCACTAAGGGAGAAGCTTGTAAATTTCCTTCAAAGGGCACAGGTAAAATCAGGATATGAACAGGTAATTACTCCGCATATCGGCCACAAGAATTTGTATATCACCTCCGGACATTATGAAAAATATGGGGCTGATTCATTTCAGCCAATAAAAACACCGCAGGAAGGAGAGGAGTTCTTTTTAAAACCTATGAATTGTCCGCATCACTGCGAGATCTATAAAACCAAGCCCCGTTCTTATAAAGATCTTCCGGTAAGGTACGCAGAGTTTGGAACTGTTTATCGGTATGAGCAGAGTGGTGAGTTACATGGTCTGACACGTGTTCGTGGTTTTACACAGGATGATGCACATTTATTTTGCCGTCCGGATCAGGTAAAAGAAGAGTTTAAGAAAGTGATTGATCTTGTTCTCTATGTATTCAAGGCTTTAGGATTTGATAATTATACAGCACAAATTTCTCTTCGTGACCCTGAGAATAAAGCGAAATATATTGGCAGTGATGAAAACTGGCAATTAGCTGAATCTGCAATCATCGAAGCAGCAGAGGAAAAAGGATTGACAACTGTAATTGAACTTGGAGAAGCCGCGTTTTATGGTCCTAAGCTAGATTTCATGGTGAAGGATGCCTTGGGTAGAAAGTGGCAGTTGGGTACTATTCAGGTGGATTATAATTTACCTGAACGATTTGAACTAGAGTATACCGGAAGTGATAATCAGAAACATCGCCCGGTGATGATTCATAGAGCACCTTTTGGTTCACTTGAACGTTTTGTGGCTGTATTGATTGAGCATTGTGCAGGTGAATTTCCATTATGGCTGACACCGGAGCAATTTATCGTTCTTCCAATCTCTGAAAAATATGAGGATTATGCAAAAAAAGTTTTAGAATCGCTTAATAATTCCGATATTCGCGGCTTGATTGACTCTCGTGATGAAAAGATTGGCCGTAAAATAAGAGATGCGGAAGTCAAGAAAATACCTTACATGTTGATAATAGGTGAGAAGGAAATGAATGACGGCATGATTTCTGTTAGAAGACATGGTCAAGGTGATGTAGGTAGCATGAGTATACAAGAGTTTAGTAATCAATTAGTTAAAGAAATAACAATTTAAGTAAATATAAATTTGGCATTAGGAAGACCAGGCTTTAACAGAGGACCACGACCTCCATTTAAAAAGAAAGAAGCAGAACACAAGATCAATGATTTGATCAGAGCGCCTGAAGTGCGCTTGACTGGTGATAACGTAGAGACTGGTATTTATCCGTTCAGAGAAGCCTTAGCTATGGCTATAGAACAGGATCTTGACCTTGTTGAAATTTCCCCAAATGCAGTTCCGCCAGTATGTAAAATTGTTGACTACAACAAGTTTATATACGAGCAGAAGAAGAAAATGAAGGAAATTAAGTCCAATGCAAAACAAACGGTCATTAAAGAGATTCGTTTTGGACCTAATACCAATGATCACGATTTTCAGTTCAAACTGAAACATGCAATTGGATTCCTTGAGAATGGAGAGAAAGTACGTGCATATGTTCATTTTAAAGGACGTGCAATTGTGTATAAAGAGCAGGGAGAAATCCTTTTATTAAAATTTGCTCAGGCATTGGAGGATGTTGGTAAAGTAGAACAACTACCCAAACTTGAAGGAAAACGGATGTTTTTGACCGTTGCACCTAAAAACGCAGGTAAAAGATAATTTGTCATCCGATAGCTGTCGGATTGCTCGATTTGTCTATTAGGCATATCGTTCAATGACAAATAGACAAATCAAATAATAGACAAATAAATATAATAGAGTTATGCCAAAAATGAAAACGTGCTCCAGTGCAAAAAAGCGTTTTAAGCTTACTGGAACAGGTAAAATCAAAAGAAAGAACGCTTTCAAGAGCCACATCTTAACCAAGATGAGCAACAAACGTAAGCGTGCTTTAGGTCAGACAAGTTTAGTTTCTGACGCTGATATGGGCAACGTTAAACGTATGCTTACAATCGGTAAATAATTAACAAATTAATTTAACCAGGTATCAGGTTTTAAAGTTTCTTCAAAGGAACACCGCTTACCAAAAAACAACAAAACATGCCACGTTCGGTTAACGCAGTAGCGTCAAGAAGAAGAAGAAAAAAGGTCTTAGATTTAGCCAAAGGCTATTGGGGATCCAGAAGCAAGGTTTTTACCGTTGCTAAAAACACAGTCGAGAAAGGTTTGCAATATGCATACCGTGACCGTAAAACCAAGAAAAGAGAATTCAGGGCTTTGTGGATTCAGCGTATTAACGCAGGAGCACGTCAGCACGGTTTATCTTACTCTGTATTAATGGGGAAATTAACTGCTAAAGGAAATGGTTTGAACCGTAAAGTTTTAGCTGATCTTGCGATGAATCACCCTGAAGCTTTTAAAGCTGTAGTTGATACTGTGAAATAGATTCTCGATATCATAAATAAGAAAAGGGAGCCTCGTGCTCCCTTTTTTGTTATATCTAATAGTTCGATTCGTATAATTCTGAAGTAAAAAGCCGCTGATTTTCGTTCAGCGGCTTGATATTTGGGTAAAACCCTTGTTTATTTCTCTTCTAAAACCTTCGTTACAAGTCCAGCAGCTTCTTTCAACAGAATCGCTGAATAAACTTTCAATCCTGATTCATCAATTAATTTTTTAGCTTCTACAGCATTAGTTCCCTGAAGACGAACAATAATTGGCACAGGAATGTTTCCTATTTCCTTGTAAGCATCAATAACACCTTGAGCTACACGGTCACAGCGTACAATACCACCAAAGATATTAATCAGAATCGCTTTTACATTTGGATCTGAAAGGATGATATTAAATCCTGCCTTTACTGTTTCTGCATTTGCAGTTCCACCAACATCAAGGAAATTTGCAGGCTCACCACCAGCAAGTTTAATGATATCCATTGTGGCCATTGCAAGACCTGCACCATTAACCATACAACCTACGTTTCCGTCAAGTTTAACATAGTTCAGGTTTGATTTGCTCGCTTCAACTTCAGTAGGATCTTCTTCAGATGTATCCCGCATAGCTGCAAAATCAGGATGGCGGAAAAGTCCGTTATCATCAAGGTTTACTTTTGCATCAACTGCCAGAATTTTATTGTCAGATGTTTTTAAAACCGGGTTGATCTCAAACATAGAGGAATCAGTCGCTTCATAAGCCTTATATAAAGAGGCTATGAATTTGGTCATATCTTTAAAAGCATCACCGCTTAATCCCAGGTTGAAGGCTATCTTACGAGCCTGAAAACCCTGAAGACCAACTTTAGGATCTATTTCTTCTTTAAATATTAAATGGGGAGTGTGTTCTGCAACTTCTTCAATGTCCATTCCACCTTCTGTAGAGTACATAATGATGTTTCGACCTCTGGATCTGTCAAGCAATACACTGACATAAAATTCTTTTGTCTCGCTCTCGCCTGGGTAGTACACATCCTGTGCAACTAAAACTTTACTTACCAGTTTTCCTTCAGGTCCAGTTTGAGGTGTAACTAATTGCATTCCAATGATCTGCCCTGCTTTATCTTTAACTTCTTCTAAATTTTTAGCCAATTTAACACCACCGCCTTTCCCTCTACCTCCGGCATGAATTTGGGCTTTTATAACCACCCAGTCGGAATTATAATCGACTTTTAATTTCTTTGCGGCATCAACAGCTTGTTCTGCAGTATCAGCAACAATACCTTCCTGGACTCTGACACCAAAGCTTTTTAAAATTGCTTTTCCCTGATATTCGTGAATATTCATTTACTTGTTATTTGTCGTAAAACTACGTTTTTATTGCCAACCTAAAAATAGTATGGGCTGTTTTTTTGAAATTTAAGCTATTTTTTTGACCAAAGGCAAAGATTAATAAACAATTCGCACATTTGCATATTCACAAGATTATTATTCATGCTTCAGGCAAAGGGAATACAGAAATCATACGGCAATTTACAGATCCTAAAAGGGGTAGATCTTGAAGTCAGCAAGGCTGAAATCGTTACTATTATCGGAGCATCTGGCGCAGGTAAAAGTACATTGTTACATATTATTGGGACACTTGATAGCCCCGATCAGGGTAAGGTTTTGTTAAATAATATTGACGTTAATTCTCTTACTTCAAGGAAATTAAGTGCATTTAGAAACGAATACATTGGTTTTATTTTTCAGTTTCATCATCTTTTGCCAGAATTTACCGCTCTTGAAAATATTTGTATACCAGCATTTATTGCAAAACATGGTAAAAAAGATACTGAAATTAGAGCATTCGAACTACTTGACCTCTTGGGCCTGAGAGGCAGGGCAAATCATAAACCAAATGAACTTTCAGGAGGCGAGCAACAACGTGTAGCTGTGGCCAGGGCCATGGTTAATCGACCAGCAATTATCCTAGCAGATGAACCTTCAGGTAATTTAGATTCTGAAAACGCTGAAAGTTTGCATCGTCTTTTTGCAGACCTGCGTGATAATTTACAACAGACTTTTGTAATAGTTACCCATAATGATAACTTGGCTGCCATGTCAGATCGAAAAGTTTTGATGAAAGACGGACTGATTATCAATTATTAGTCATGGCAATTTTAATTACTGCAGCATCTTTCTCTCAGGCTTATAAACTTGAAAGACTCTTGAATGAATCTGAGGTCTATTTTGCTGATCAAATAGAAATGCCGGCAGTCCCAGGTAAAAAATATTTTAAGTTGCCCGATGCTTCATCAACAATTTTTATAAGTGAAGTGTTGAAGTTATGCCTTGACAATAATATTACGTGTATATATCCTCTCAAAAGATCAGAGATCAAGGAATTATTAAATGCAGATCAGCTTTTTAAAGAATATGGCATTAATATTACTTGTTCAAAGGAATGGATTTTGCAAATTTGATTAAACGATTGTCATTTTGAATAGTTTGATATATGTTTTACTGATTATCGCGAATTTTAGCATTATTTTATCACATTTTGTTATATCCCAGGTTTTAATAAATTTTACATCTTATTATTTAGTCCAATTCTAAAATCATTGATTTTGTATTTATAATTTATCATGTTAAAGTATACCGATCTTGATAAACGTCTAAAAGCCTTTGTATTCGAGCTGGATGATGTAATCTATCCTGAAAAGGACTATTTGCTTCAGGTTTATTATCTTTTCGCAAACTTCATTGAGTTTTCTGAAGGTTCCCCGACTTCTCAAAATCTAACTGACTTCTTAAAAACTGCATACATGCATCATGGGGATAAGGATATTTTTGATAAGGCAAAAGAAATTTTTGGTTTAAAAGATAAGTATCGTGAGAATTTCGAAAGGCTCCATTATACTGCCATTCTACCTTTGAAATTATTATTATATTCACAAATTTTGGAATTGATGCAGGAAATTGTTGTTGATCGAAAGCATTTGTTTTTGGTGACAAATGGTAAGCCTGATGTTCAATTGAATAAGATCAGACAAATAGAGTGGAATGGCCTCGAAAAATATATGAGAGTATTTTATGCTTCAGAAATAAACCTGAAACCCAATCCTGACGTCTTATCGTATATAATTAGTGAACATCAGTTATTAAGAAAAGATGTCATGATTATTGGCGCTACAGAAATTGATCAGGAATTTGCAATTTCTTCCGGGGTTGATTATTTAGCAGTTGATGAATTTCTTTAAACAGTAATAAATTTGATAAATCAATTATAATTTATATTTATGCTTACCAAAATAAATGTTGAATAAAATGAATTTAAAATCATTAGATAGATTATTAATATTCTCATTGAGTTTATTAATCTTTGCTTCCGCTTGTAAAAAAGATCCAAAAGCCGCGGTTACCCCAACAACGCCAACACCCACACCTACACCAGTTGCTTCAAGGGCAGATCTGACAAAAGACTCCATTTTTTTATACGCTAAGGAAACGTATTATTGGAATGAGGGAATGCCAACTTTCGCATCTTTTAACTCAAGATCTTTTGGGAGTAATCAAGCCGTATTGAACGCAATTATTGCCTTACCAGGACCAAATAAACCAACGGATAAATATTCGTTTCTGGATAATGGGTCAGTTTCTTCATCACTGGGTGGTGTAAGTGGGGATTATGGTTTTTCTGTATTTTACAACGGTTCGGCTTCAAGTGATCTTCGAATTAAATATGTTTCGCCAAATTCACCGGCCGCTTCGAAAGATCTCAAGAGAGGATATCGTATTACAAAACTAAATGGAAGAACAGATTTGAATTCATCTGTTAGCACTAATGTAGAGTTTGTAAGTTCTGCAGTATTTGGTTCAGCAGCATCAGTTTCAATGACAGTTGAAAAACCGAATGGTAGTTTTGAGGATATGACAATATCACGGGCAACCTATTCAAACAATCCTATATTTATGACTAAAATACTTAATGTTGGTTCAAAAAAGGTAGGATACATTGTTTACAACAGCTTTACCATCAATTCAAGGGATGCGCTGACAACCGAAATTGGAAAATTTCAGGCAGCCGGTGTAAGCGAACTGGTTATAGATCTTCGCTATAATGGTGGAGGATCAGTTGCTACCTCAGACGTCTTCACTAATTTAATAGCTCCTGCCGCATTTAATGGACAGTTAATGTATACTACTTTCTGGACAAAAACAATGCAGGATGGGATGGCCTCGATTTTAGTTAATCAACCACTTTTGGATTCTCAGGGCAAATTACAAACCTTTACAGGCGGGAAGAATGGAAAATTTGCAACTTATGCAGACATTGATTACAGACCAACTATAGCTGCCGGTAATGTTGAAAATTTTGCAAAAGTTGGAAGTGCAGAATTTAAGAAAATCTACTTTTTGGTATTAAGTGGTACAGCCTCTGCATCCGAATTAATTATTAATAGTATGAAAGGGGTTATGCCTAATGATGTTAAAGTAATCGGACAAAAAACATATGGAAAGCCTGTTGGATTTTTTGCAATTAAAATAGATAAAATAGAGCTTTACGTCCCACAGTTTGAGACTAAGAATCAAAAGAATGAAGGCGGTTATTTTAATGGTTTAGCAGTTGATTTTACTGTTTCCGATGATGTTACGAAAGATTTTGGTGATCCTACAGAAAGATTGCTTGCAGCAGCTTTGAGCTTCTCTGAAAAGGGTACATTCTCAGTCAATAATATTCCTTCAAAGATTGCCAGTGTATCTGCCATGTCTTCTTTTGAAGAGCAAAGATTGAATCAGGTCTTCGATAAGGATGAATTTAAGGGAATGATTGATGATAAACTGAAATTCAGGAAACAATAATGACCGTTTGATTTAAATCGGTTTAACATAACTCAATAAAACTTCATGATTTATTTTTATTTGGTAAAATAAATAGGCAAGGTATTTGGGGGGGGATAACGTTTAAATAATAATTATTCAATATTTTTAACTATGAATTTAAAACTCGGCGATTTAGCCCCCAACTTTAATGCAAAAACATCTCAGGGAGATATCAGTCTTTATGACTATTTAGGCGACAGTTGGGCTGTTCTCTTCTCACACCCTGCCGATTACACACCAGTTTGCACTACCGAACTTGGTAAAACAGCCTCTTTAAAAGGTGAATTCGATAAACGAAATGTAAAGGTAATTGCATTAAGTGTTGATTCTGTTGAATCACACAAGGGTTGGATTAATGATATAAACGAAACCCAACATGTAGAAGTTAACTTCCCAATCATAGCTGATGAAAATCGTGAAATCGCTGAATTGTATGGTATGATGCATCCAAATGTATCAGAGACTTTTACAGTTCGATCACTTTTCATTATCGGACCTGATAAGAAGATCAAACTTATGATAACTTATCCGGCATCTACCGGAAGAAATTTTCAGGAAATTTTAAGGGTAATTGACTCACTTCAATTGACTGCCAATTACAGTGTTGCAACTCCTGCAGACTGGAAAGAAGGTGAGGATGTTGTAGTAATTCCGGCAATTAAGACTGCTGATATTCCCGGTAAATTTCCTAAAGGATTCACAGAGATAAAGCCTTATTTAAGAATGACTCCTCAGCCGGATAAATAATTAAGTTCATTGAGTAGCCGCGCTGATCCTGAAATGGGGGCGTTTCAAACTCAAGGCTCGCGCTTCTCGTGCATCGAAGCCTTTTCTGCTTTCAGCAGAAAAGGCTTTTCATTTGTCGGGGTGGCAGGATTAGCTGCGCTGATTCTAAAATGAGGGCCTTACAAACTCAAGCCTTTCGCTTCTCGTGCCCAGAAGCTAGGATTTGTTGTTTTAATCCTCAATCAAGCCTTAGTCTTGGTGACTATTAAAACAACAAAGCCCTTTCTGCTTTTAGCAGAAAAGGCTTTTCATTTGTCGGGGTGGCAGGATTCGAACCTACGACCTCCTGGTCCCAAACCAGGCGCGATACCGGGCTACGCTACACCCCGAACATTTAACACTAATGCATATGCATTTAACTCGTTAAGGGATTGCAAATATAGACTTTTCGGCATTTGTGGCAAATATATTTCAAAATAAATTAAACTTTTTTAAATGCCATGATGTAACTGACTCAGAGATAGGGTATAGGATTTATTTGATCCTGCTAATGTTTTTTTTTTGATCAAAAAAGCCCCGGATTTATTCCAGGGCTTTCTCATTTATTGCTTAAACTTACTTCAAATCCACGTTAATTGACATGTCCCAGATTAATGCCATTGTAAATTATATTAAATTCTGTTCGTCTGTTTAATTGTTGTGTTGCAATTGAACATTTTGGATCACCATTACAAGGATTGCCCATATCCGGTCTGCCAAACTTTTCAATTTTTAATCTGTCTGCAGAAATTCCCTTAGAAATAAGATAATTTATTGCTGCCTGGGCTCTGCTTGAGGATAGTTTTTTATTGTATTTAGATATTCTGCTATCAGAATAGGCAGTAGTTGCAAGATTTATTTCAGGATTTTCCTTCAACAGCAGTACCAAATAATTTAAAATTGGAACTGCATCTGGTCGTATGGTGGCATCATCAAGGTCGAAATAGATATCAGCAATAGAAAATGCTTTTTTCAATGAACTTAGATTATCAAATACAAATTGCTCAGATATCATGTACATTGCTTTTCTATTCGAAATTATTGAAAATTCGCTCATGTCATCACTAGAAGTGGTATTACTAATATCCGGTTCACTTGTTTTTGGTCTTGAATCAGGGGAATTAACTCCCAAGTAATTTGCTGGTCCTAAGATTTGTGCTTGCAATGGGTTATTAATTACAATACCGGTTGAGAGCGTTAATACTGCGATAAAAAATTTAATTCTCATATTTCTCTTATTTAATGTAATTGATATTTAGAGTCTGTTACGGAAAGAATAGATCAAGGGTTACATAATTTTTAGGTTTTTCTTCAAAAAAAAATCTAATTATTACTTACAGTCAATCTTTATGCTGAACAAACGGATTGAATTACATTATAAGTATCTGATAATAAGAATATTAATGATTTTGCGATCAGTTTTTCGGGTAATTTACAGTCAATAAAAATGACAATTTTCTGACCTAGGGCTTCTCATCATGTTGAATGGCAGGGAAAATTAGCAGTCGCATAATTAATGAACCAAATACTATTCCTGTGAAAATCACCATCAATAAAACTAGAAATGGCATACTGATACAATTTTCTCCGGCTCCAAACCAGGTAAATTCGTTGCTGATGTAAAGCCACATAAAAATGGTTATAATGAAAAGATTAATAGACACAATCAGTATTTTTATCAAAAGCTTTTTCCACTTCCATTTTTCACCTTTATCTTTAATCTGATAAATCAAAATGATGATTATTAAAAGTGATAACAGTCCAAGAAAAATATTTACAATTGTTAAAAGTAGCTCGTCAGGGTGATCGTATTGTTCATCGCATGGAAATTGAAGGGCTCTGTAATAAGCTAATGTATTATGTTTAATATAGCCCCATAATGACAGATCTTTAGCTGCCAGAGGTTTAAGTGGTAGTAATTTCTTCGAAACGGTATCAATACTAATGAATTTACTGGCTAATACATCCCATAGTTCACCATAACCTTCATCAGCACCCAGGTCTTTGATTGCTACTCCTCCAAGTCCATTTTGAATTACGAAATCATACTTTTGCTCTAGCGAATTTTCATTATCATAATATATGTGTCCGGTTAAATTACCTTCATCATCTCTGGTTTCAATGGATGCAAAAGCCTGGTCTTTGTTATAACTTACCGGGGCATATTGATGGTCTAAGCGAATTTGACTATAGGAAATATATTTTTTAAAATTTTCAACTCCTGTACGAGAATTTCGCTCAAATTCAGCTCCATAATAAGTCAATCCTAATATGAATTTGTAAGGTGGAATTCCAATGTTAAGATATCTGGAAACACTAGACTGAATACTATAATCGCTTTCGTCGTTTAGTGGGGCGATTGGTCCTGGAAAATTGTTAGGTTTCTTGCTAAAATCGATAATGAACCTATCTGTTAAATTATCCAGTAAAGGAATATCATAAGCATTATATTCATCATACAATGGCAGAGTTATGATTATCTGATATTGTTTTGGTTTAAGGCGATATTTTTTAGATAATGCACTAATAAAATCAACAAATAAAGGACGAAGCTTTTTATTTAGTCCGGTAAATGAAATATTTATTCCATCAGCATCACGCTGATCTAAAAGATCCAAAGTGTTCGCAATGAGATTCCTTCGAGCCGTTTCATTGGTAAGAAATTTTGCCGTTTCAAGTGAACTATTTGTTTTGACTGTCAGAACTACTTTGGCTCCTGCGTCTTTAACATTATTGATGATTGTTGCATCTTTCCAACGGTTAAAATTTTTGGGCAAACCGGTGATAGGATCAATCTCATAAAAATCATAAATTAAAGTGCTGAGTGTGCTTAGATTATATTCGCCCGGAACAATTTTAGTATCAAAAGGATAAATACCCATGACCTCAGCTCTATGTTCTAGTTTTAAACGGTATTTTATTACGGTACTGTCATTAATTGTATCAAGAAATGCGCTTTTTCTGGCATAGACGTCTCGCATCAATTTTAATTGTTCCTGACGGTTCTTTTTCTTTTCTTGTTCTTCTTTATTATCTGTTAATATTGGAATTAACCTATCTACTAAATCATTGATGTATTTATCGTTTGGATCAGGTTCTTTCTTTAGTTTGAAGGGTTTATTACCGGATGGGATGGAATCTGGAGCTTCTGATAATTGACTATTTTCTGAAACTTTAAGTTCTTTAATGAGATCAAGTAAAGTTTGAAATTGTTCCTTATTTGATTCAGCAAGTTCACGTTTAAAATCCTCAAGATTTTTAACAGTCACGAGTGAAGTGTCTTTTTTAATAATTTTTTCTAACAGTATCTTAACTCTCTGTTGCTCCTTAGTAATTGCATTCTTTTTGAATTTTAAAGCATCTAAAAGTGATTTAAGAGGATTGGCTTTTGGTTTTATAACAATTGCACTATCCTGCAAGAAGCTATTTTTTTCGCTATGTAAGATTAAATTACTGTTTTTTACCTCCGAAAATGAGTAATTAAGCGATAAGATTAAATAGCAAATAAGGAAAAACAGGGTTCTTGGCATTTTTTACTGAGTAAGACGAATGTAAAGATGAAAAAAAAAAAATATTTTATTGGGAATTCAAAATAATTTCTTAAAATTACATTTAATATATCTCTACGTTTGGTTTAAAACATAAATTTAATCCGTTTCGTAGATTGTTAGATGTTAGTTTGGTGTTGGTTTAGGATATTAAAAAATGATTTACGAGGCATTAACTTGCTTGGTTGATGAAATAAATGAACATTTCAGAATCAGGCTTAAGGTTTCAGAAGATAAGGTCAGCTTATCAGCTATTATAAATCAGGATGGTACCATTGCTATCCAAGGTGAAAATAAAATCCTCCTTACCCTTATTAATATTGAAAAAGAAACTGTAGGAATGAATAATTCCAACTCATCAGTTTCTTCCATCGGTATTAAAAAGTCGCCTGAATTAACCATTAACCTTTATGTACTTTTTTCGGCTTATTTCAGCAATGGTAATTATCCGGAATCATTAAGGTTTATCTCTTTTATTATCGCTTTTTTTCAACAAAAGAGCGCTTTTAACAGGGTCAATACTCCCCGATTAGACCCGGAGATCGATAAGTTAATATTTGAAATGGCAAGTATAAGTCCTGAACAATTAAATAATGTTTGGGGTTGTTTAGGAGCCAAATATATGCCGTCAGTAATTTATAAGGTTAGAATGCTCACATACAACAATAACATTATAAGGGAAATCAGACCACTTGTGTCGGGTGTGGAGAGCGATAACAATATTGCTAATACATAACAATGAGATATGCTTATGAGGTATTGGTAAACGTATCGTTTAGCCATACTTATTTTTCAAACAAGGTATTTGCGGGACTAGTTTTTACGCCTAGTTCTTCGACGCAGCTTTTATTTTTGAATAATGGCTTGGTATTTAAACAGAATAATGGTGGATTCACAATTGCTTTCGATACTAATTTTAATGGTGAGAAGAGGAGCAGGGAAGATCTTATTTCAGGTGTAATTAATTGCAGATTTAATGCTGTTCTAAACGACCTTAGATTTTATAACTATACAGCTATTTCCGGAACAGACATCAGCAAAAAAATATTTCATTTTCACAATCTAAAAGATGATGAATCCACAATAAAAACGTCATTACAAGCCGATGAATATGTTTCTGAAAATGATTTGAAAGCAATTGTTGATTTTGATGAAATCTCTTTTGTAAAACCTTTTGCGATTCTTGACCTCAGCATTGCTCCGGAACTTCCTGAGAATTATTCATTGAATTTCAAAGCAAAAGAAACCATATGGAGGTATATATTATTGGGTGAACATTTGCAATCTCTTAACAACCCATCAATTTTAGACAACACTGGTGCAGAACCATTTGAAGGCCCCGAGTGGCTGAAAATTAGTGGAACCAATGGATTGGCTTTCAGATCAAAACAAACTATAAGCTTATCAGATAGCAGTATACAGAATTTTCAGCTTGTTGAGAATTTTGATTCTGAAACTGGCAGATATAAAGTGATAATGCGTGCTTTGCCCAAAGCAAACCCTGAATCAATCACTTTAATTAAAGATGAAAACACAATAGCAAACAACAATTATTCAGAAATATTTATTAACTAAATTAAATTAAACAATGGCATCAACATTAATGACACCAGGAGTCTACCTGGAAGAAAAGAACGCCTTCCCAAGTTCCGCAGTAGCTGTAGAAACAGCTGTGCCTGCATTCATTGGCTACACTTCAATGGCCGAACGGAACGGGAAATCGTTGGTAGGAAAACCTACACGTATTACCTCATTTGCTGAATACATCGAGTGTTTTGGTGAGGGTTTCAAATCTAAATTTACTATTGAGGATTCAAAAGTAGGTGATGATGAATCTTTTATGCTTGATAAAGCTCCTAAAAAAGTTGCATTTAAAGCCGGTAACATAGCATATATGTTTAACAGCATTCGTTTGTTTTATGCGAATGGTGGTGGACCATGCTATATTCTTTCTGTTGGACTTTATCAGGGTGCAGATTCACTAGAGATAAAACCCGGTGATTTTGAAGTTTTAGATATATTAGAGAAAGAATTTGAACCAACCCTGGTAGTAATTCCAGATGCAATTGCCATTGGTAAAGAATGTTATGGAATTTACCAGAAAGTACTTGCACACTGTGCTAAAATGCAAAGCCGTTTTGCAATTTTCGATGTTGTGAAACAAGAACCAACAGATGAAACAGCAGTTGTAATCAATGATTTCCGTGAAGCGATAGGAATCAATTTCCTTAATTATGGTGCAGCTTATTATCCATGGTTGAACACATCAATCGTTCAGAATGATGAAATTGATTTCGAAAATGTTGATGGTGATCTTTCTTCAATATTACCTGAAGCAGATGCAAAGAATATATACACAAAATATAATGCAGATAGTGCAAAATTAGAAGCAGGATCAGCCGATCTGCTTACTGCCAAAAAGCATTTGCATCAGGGATTGAAAGCTGTTAGTCCTACTTATACTAATATTCTGACTGAAATACGTACCAAGCTTAATCAACTTCCTCCAAGCGGAGCTATGGCAGGTGTATACACACAGGTTGATAACAGTAGAGGAGTATGGAAGGCACCTGCAAATGTTTCTGTGAACATGGTGAATGCCCCGGCTGTTAATATCTCAAGTGAAGGCCAACAAAGTCTTAATGTAGATGTAATGGCAGGAAAATCAATCAATGTTATTCGATCTTTCCCTGGCATTGGTTGTCTAGTATGGGGTGGTCGCACATTGGATGGAAACAGTCAGGATTGGAGATATATCAACGTGAGAAGGACATTGATTATGATTGAACAATCTATTAAATTAGCAGCTAGGGCATATGTTTTTGAGCCGAATGATGCTAATACTTGGGTAACTGTTAAAAGTATGATCGAAAACTTCTTGATCAATCTCTGGAAACAAGGAGCTCTTGCTGGTGCAGCACCTGAAGTGGCCTTTGATGTTCAGATAGGATTGGGATCTACTATGACACCAACCGATATTCTTGATGGAAAAATGCTAATTACTGTAAAAGTTGCACTGGTTCGCCCTGCTGAATTTATCGTAATTACTTTCCAGCAGCAAATGCAACAATCTTAATCAATTAATTAAACTTATTATTTACATTTAAATATTACAATTATGGCAGAAGATGGAGCAGCACAGTCAACGGCAACCTGGCCGTTAGTCAAGTTCTCATTTCAAGTAAAATGGGACGATGCAGAGCTTATATTTCAGGAAGTAACCGGTTTGTCTTCAGAAACTCAGGTTATAGAATACAGAGGTGGTAACAGTAAGGTTTATTCTACTGTAAAAATGCCTGGAATACAGAAATTTGGTAATATTACTCTTAAAAAGGGTATATTTAAAGGTGATAAAGCACTTTGGGATAAGTATAACTTGATTAAAATGAACACAATAAAGCGTTCAACTATTCTAATTAGTTTGCTTGATGAAACCAATGCTGTGGCAATGAGCTGGAAACTTTTAAACGCGTTTCCATGCAAAATGACTGTTTCGGATATGAAAGCTGATGCGAATGAAATCGCAGTTGAAACAATGGAGCTGGCCCATGAAGGCCTTTCGTTAAGCGCATAATAATTAATGAAGACTATTGATCAATATTACCCTCCGGTCGGCTTTAGTTTTAAAGTAAATGTCGAAGGAATAACGGGAGTAAATGAAGGTAGTTTTCAGGAAGTTAGCGGACTTAATGTAAAAATTTCTCCAAAAAATGTAGAAGAGGGTGGGGAGAATCGGTTTGTTCACCGTTTCCCCACCCCTCCTAATTATGAAAACCTCATACTCAAAAGAGGAATGCTCATAGGATCCCCATTAATAAATTGGGCAAAAAATAGCTTCGAATTATTTACTTTTACACCTAAAATTGTTAATCTTAATCTTCTCGATCAGACTGGTGCACCAATTTCTACCTGGAGGTTCGTTAATGCATATCCTGTAGCTATCAAAATTTCAGATTTCAAAGCTCAGGAAAATACATTGGTTGTTGAAACCATAGAGTTATGTTTTGATTATTTTACAAAAGTAAATTAAGATGCCTATTGAAATCAGAGAATTAATAATTAAAGTATCAGTCGATCAGAATAATAAGAGCCCAAATCTGGCAATTGACCAGAGAGAATTGGCGGCTCTTAAAAGTAAGATCATAAAGGAATGTATGGAAACCATTCGTAATAGAATGAAAAATACATCTCAGCGCTGATATGCAGAATCTTGTCAAATTAAAAATACTTGGCTTTAAAGATCCTTCCTGTAAAGGAGTGGAATCCGACTCCATTGTAGCTTTTATAAACCCTTCTGCTTACGAGCGTTCTTTAACTGTTGATTATACTCAGGATCAAACGATAGGTTCAAGTGCCAGTACCCAAAGTTTTAAAAGTATTGGCCAAAGTGATCTCAAACTGACATTTTTTGTTGATGGTACCGGTGTTGTTAAATTACCGTCAGGCTTTAAAGATGTGGATTCGTACATCAAAAAATTTACAGACCTAGTTACTAAATATCAGGGAGAAATTCACCGTCCTTATTATCTCCTTATCATTTGGGGTTCACTCAAATTTACCGGTGTTTGTTCTAAAATTGATATAAAATACAGTTTATTTAATCCAGATGGAAAGGCATTAAGGGCAACTATTGACATTACAATAACCCAAAGCAAGGATTATAAAACTAAAACGCAAGAAGGAGCTAATTCTTCGCCTGATTTAACACATCTAAGAACCGTTAATGCTGGCGATACGCTTCCATTGATGGCATACCGTATCTATGGCGACAGTTCTTATTACCTTGAGGTTGCCAGAGCAAATGGACTGAATAGTTTTCAGGATATTAAACCTGGTGATCAAATTTACTTTCCACCAATAAAAAAATAATATGCCGATTGTATCACCTGAAGTTTCTGCAGGGCAGACTTTAACCTGTAGTATTACCGTAAATGGTACTGCATTAGAGGATACCTATCCGTTGGTTTCTATTCGAACTTATTATGAAATAAACAGAATTTCATATGCTGAAATTGTATTGATTGACGGATCTCCGGATAGCGGAGATTTTGCTCTCTCTGAGAAAACAACACTGATTCCAGGAAGTGAAATATCAATTAACGCTGGATATGATTCTGATAATAACCTGATATTTAGCGGAGTAATTGTTAAGCAGGCAATCAGAATAAGCAATGAACGAACCAGTAATTTATTACTTACTTGTAAGCATAAAGCTGTTCAAATGACTTACAACAGAAATGATTCAGTTTTTCTGAAAAAGAAAGATTCTGATATTATCTCCTCAATTATCAGCAACTATTCCTTAACTGCTACAGTAGATTCAACTAGCTTTCAATATGAAAACTTGTATCAAAAATCGGCTACCGATTGGGATTTTATTTTAGCTAGGGCAGATTTTTGCGGACTTGTGATCAATCTGAAAGAGGATGACATTTTTGTTAAAAAACCTGTTTTAGATTCCTCACCTGTGCTTACAGTAACATACGGTGAATCCATCTATTCTCTAAATGCTGAGTTTGACGGTGAAGGGCAGGTAAACAGTGTGGAAGCTATCGGTTGGGATCCTTCAAAACTTGCTATTACTTCTGCCTCTAAAGCAGCAGAACCAAGTTTGAACGAACATGGAAACCTTGAAGCCAAAACCCTTTCAAAGGAATTTAAAAATCAAGATTTAACATTGTATTCAGGAACGCCGATGGACTCAGCCAATTTGAAGTTATGGGCAAACTCTAAACTGCTTAGAATAAGATTATCTGCATTAAAAGGTTCTGTTACTTTTAAAGGAAGCTCTAAAGTCAATACCGGTGATATGATTACTCTTGCAGGATTAGGAGATAGATATAATGGGAATGCATATGTTTCAGTTGTAGAACATACAATTGAAGAAGGAAGCTGGATAACCAGGGTAGATTTCGGACTTGAATCTAAACCTGTTTCAGAATTCCCTCAATTCTCTTATTCACCTTCAACCGGTCAATTCCCCGCGATTCACGGTTTACAGGTAGGGATTGTAAAACAACTGGATAAAGATCCACAATCTGAGTTTAGGTTATCTGTAACAATTCCCGGAATGACAGGAACTGAAACATTATGGGCAAGAATGGCCAGCATTTATGCAAGCAGCGCAGCCGGTTTTTACTTTTTGCCGGAGATTGGTGATGAGGTTATTCTTGGGTTTATAGATGATGATCCTTCACATCCTGTTATTTTAGGTTCTTTATACAGCAGTAAACATGCTGCAGCTTATGCTAACGAAGCTAAGAATAATACTAAAGCAATAACCACCAGATCAAAAATGGAGATCAATTTTGATGAAGAGAAAAAAATTATTAAGATTTTTACTCCCGGCGGAAATAGTATTATATTAGATGATGAAGAAAAAGGTATTACAATTAAAGATCAAAATAGTAATATACTAAAATTGAATTCTTCAGGTATTGAAATGGAAAGTCCTAAAAATATTGTTATTAAGGCCACCGGAGATATTACTCTTGATGCCACCGGAAAATTGTCCCTACAATCAAAACAGGATGTTATCGTGGAAGGTTTAAATATAACGAGTACTGCGAAAGTTGGCTTTACTGCAAAAGGTAGCGCATCCGCAGAAATCTCTGCTTCTGGTCAGACAATAGTTAAAGGCGCAATGGTAATGATAAATTAATATGCCACAAGCAGCAAGAGTAAATGATTTGCATACTTGTTCGATGCTGGATCCAGGTATACCTCCAACACCGCATGTAGGAGGACCAATTCTGGGTCCAGGGATACCTACAGTTCTGATCGGCAAGTTACCTGCATCTGTTATGGGTGATATGTGTATGTGTATTGGCCCTCCCGATACCATAGTAAAAGGATCTGCAACTGTTATGATTGGAAAAAAGCCTGCAGCTAGAGTGGGGGATACTACAGCCCATGGAGGTTCAATTGCACTCGGTTGTCCAACAGTGATGATTGGGGGATAATTATGGATGAAGTTAAATCATTTTTAGGAACAGGCTGGAGTTTCCCTCCTGTGTTTAATAAAATTGATCACTCAGTTTCAATGGTTTCTGAAATTGAAGATATTGGTGAAAGTATCCAAATTATCCTGAGTACAACTCCTGGCGAGAGAATTATGCAGCCTGAATTCGGCTGTGATTTAAAGCGTTTGGTGTTTGAAAAAATTGATTCTTCTTTGATTGCAAGTCTTGATCACCTTATTTATCATGCATTATTGAATTTTGAACCCAGAATAACATACTTGAAAACCGAAGTATTAGAGCAAAATGACCAAAACGGGCTTTTGCATATAGTTATTCATTTTACAGTAATTATAACTAACTCTAGGCACAATATTGTGTTCCCTTATTACTTGATTGAAGGAACAAATGTTTCATCTGTATAGGCTCCGTACAATAAATGGCTAATGATCACTTACTTGATTTAATAGACGGAATAACTCAGGAAGAACGCCGAATTAAGGGGCTTGATCCGGGTTATATTAAAATTGATGACCGCAAAATTTCTGATTTTTTAAAGTTCATGTCTGATTTTGCAGGGCAAGTTAATTTTTATAGTGAAGAGGATAAAATTGAAGGCGACTGGAAGGACTTTTTCACTTCAGATAAAAATATTCTTATTCTACTTATCACTGAATTTGATCTGACAAGTCAACTCGTTCAATTTGAAAAGCTCGAAACACAAATTTACCTGGCAACTAGTGACAATGAAGCTCTGCAAGCACTTAAAAATTTGTTCGAATTTCTTCATGGTGTCATTAAAATATATAAAGAAACCTGTAAAAAGCTTGAATATGGAAATAATTTTGATAAAATTAGCATTGAATTAGGAGGAATAATCAAAGGATTAACCAAAGAAATTTCAGAGATTATTGCATATAATAAACAGGCCGAACAAAAATTTGGAGAACCCTTTGCTTTTCTACATCCTGAAGAATTAATTGATTTGAGTATTGCAGTTCCTGAAATATTTGCGGATGCTGCAGAGATTAAACTCAGGATTCTGCCAGCACTAAATTTTATAAAAGAGACATTCAACAGCCTAAGGTCGAAATATCATAATTTTCTAGCTGTTACTGCTTTTTATTATAAAGATTATGATATTCTGAAAAATGAATATCCACCCCACATTTCATTATGTATTACTTTTCTTAAACTATTTAAACATCTTATTGACCAGCTCAATACTATAAGCTCAGAGCATCTTGATTTTTATTTTAAAAGGGTCTTACAACTTCAGTTAAAAGAGGCAAAACCTGATTCCGTACATATTGTTTTTGATCCTTCTACAAATGATCAGGTAGCTATTGAAAGTGGTGAATTATTGCAAGCTGAGCTTGATTCTAATCTGCTTTTTTACTCTGTAAATGAGCATTTAGTGGTTACGAAGGCTAAAATCCAAGAAATAAGGACATTAATATTAGATGAACACATTCAAGTAATTTCACCTAATCATGATTTTTATGACGTAAAAGAAATTGAGCTTTATAAGGCTTCACATAAAAACATTCAGGCTTCCAGTTATTTTGATCAGCAGTCAGAATTAAAATCATGGCCTGTATTAGGAGAAAGCCAGATCGAATTATCTGATGAGGACCGAACAATGGAAGATACCGAAATTGGCATTCTACTGTCATCACCAATTCTTTATCAAATCGAAGGACAGCGCTCAATTTGTATGATTATCTATTTTGATCAGACATCTTTTACGACCTTACTTCAATACTTTAAAAACTATGCTAATGTAACTGGTAAACTGTTGCAAACAGTTAGTTATGAACTTTTATCAGATGCATTTATAATCAGTTTTACTTCATCCACATCTTGGGAAGAGGTAAAACGGTACACGGTGAAAGTTAATATACCAGAACGAAACTTTGAAGTTAAATTTGAATTGTCTCCGGTTGATGAAGGAATTGATATTTATTTAGCTCAAATTCATGGTGAAAGCTATGATTCTGAATGGCCTATAGTTAAGCTCATTCTAAATAATTATTCAACGCACAATCCATTTTCATTTTTCAGAAAGTTATTAATCGAACGTGTCACGATTTCTGCTCATGTTAACGGTAGCAGAGCAATAAAACTTCTAAACAATATTGGTAACCTTAGTCCCGATAGCCCATTCCATCCATTTGGTCCCCAGCCCGTAATTGGATCTTACCTTGATATAAAAAATACAAATATATTCAACAGGTATACCAAAGACTTTAGGATTAAGATGGAATGGATTGACCTTCCTAGGGTTTCAGGTGGATGGGAAAACTATTTAAAAGAATATCCAGCGAATTTCAGAAATGATTCTTTCAAAATAAAGTTAAGTGCTTTATCGGAGGGAAAATTCAAACCTGCTTCGTCTAAAAGGCAGGAATTTAATTTGTTCAGTATTGATAAGGGTGATTTTGGTTCTGAAATTCTCTCAGAATTAACTGAGATCAGAGATATTGATTTAAAAAGACTTGAATTACCAAACCGGCCATTATTAAACAAAGAAGGGATATTCCAGGATACCAATTTTACAGATGGAGCAATAAGGCTTGAATTCTCTTCGCCAGAGGAAGCATTTGGGTCTAGGCTCTATCCTCAAATATTTCCGGATACCGTTCTGCACAATTCTAAACGCTTTTCAAAAAAGCGCCCTTTGCCAAATCAACCTAATATTCCTATAGTCAGATCGATCACAGTTGATTATACTCTTGAGCACTCGGAAGTACTTATTAAAACAGCAAAAAATGAGGACTCGGCTTTAAAAATAATTCATCAGTATCCCTTTGGTTATGAGAATGTTTACCCTGAGAGTGATAAACAACCCTATAATTTTATTCCGGATTTTGATTTTGAAAACAACCTTTATTTAGGTATCGAAGATCTAAATCCAAAACAGGAGCTTAGTCTCTTATTTCAATTCCAAGACGCTAACTTCTCCGATTTTGCCAAAGAACCTGAGCCAATAATATGGAGTTATTTGTATGAAAATTCATGGATGATTTTGAATAAAGGAGAGGTGCTACACGATAACACCAATAACTTTATCAATACTGGAATTGTAAGAATTAAATTACCAGAACAAATTAAAATTGGAAATACAAAACTTTTGCCTAATCTTCATTGGTTAAGAGCATCTTCTGGAGGGCAATGGAATATCAGATCCAAAATGATTGGAGTTTATCCACATGCCTTAACAGCTACTCGCGTAATTGATAATACTGCTCAGGTTTCTGAAGTAAAACTTCCACCTAATTCAATCAAGGCATTTAAGAATAAAATCTCTGGAATAATTGGAATAAACCAACTATTTTCATCTTATGGAGGAATGCCTGCGGAATCTACTGACCAATACAATCTTAGGATAAGTGAGCGCTTGAGGCATAAAAGCAGAATTGTAACTAACAGGGATATTGAAGAAGCTCTTCTGGAAGAGTTTCCCCAACTCCTGATGGCAAAGAGTATATCACCTGATTTATTGTACACTGCTAGTTATAAGCAAGGAACAAGGAAGATCAGAGTAATCATAGTTCCAAAGGAAGCTAATGAAGTTTTCTTTACTGATAATCAACCAAGGGTAAATCTTGCAGACCTCTATCAAATCAAAAATTTCGTAAAGGCTGGAATTTCTCCTTTTGTTGATATTGAAATTGAAAATCCTGTTTACGAGAGAATAAAACTTATTGCTAAAGTCAAATTCAGCGGTAAAAAATCTGGTGACACAGGATATTACGTTAAAAAATTAAATGAAGATATCAGAAGATATTTATGTCCATGGTTATATGAATCAAGTTCTTCATTTAAAATTGGCTCTCAAATTTTCGTTTCGGATTTGATAAATTACATTAAAAAGAAATCTTATGTTGAGTATTTAACCGGATTTTCGGTACTTCATTTTTTCAATTGGCATAATGAACGTACCGGAGAAACACTTGCTGGAATGCATGATCTCGGTAAAAGCAAAATGAATTATATAAAAGGATCAGTACCAGAAGCAGTTCTTATTCCTTCGGATGAACATATGTTTACAGTCATTGAAGAGGCTGAATACTCAGACGCTTTAGAAATTGGCATTGGAAATCTTAAAATTTCAAATGAACTAATTGTTTATGATACCATACTATCCCCTAATTCAAAAGAATCTGAAGATACTACCCCGAATTTGGATGATAAGGAATATATTTATCTTTTTATAAGCCATGATGTAAAATAAAAATATGGACAAGAAAAAGCAATATCAAAGCCGTGAACAGCTAAAAGAGTTTTTTAGAAATGGTAAAATACCTTCTGAAAAACATTATTCTGACCTTATCAATTCTATGGTTCATAAGGTTGATGATGGATTTTCTAAAGATGAAGTTAATGGCTTAAAAATATCGTCAACTGAAGAAGCAAAAAATCTGATTTCTTTTTACAAAGATTTAAATGAACAAGATCCCTTTTTTCAGATTGCTAAAGATGAATTTGATCCAACAAGTCTTGCTTTAAAACCATTTAAAATTCAGGATGGTGTAAGAAGTGAAAATGAATCCAGCTTTTTTTTTCACACTAATGGGAATCTTGGTATAGGCACAAAATGTGATGATTCCTTTAAATTGGAAGTTGAAGGATTTGCTGGTATGCAGGGCAGAATTGGAACGTATAAAAGCGGTTCCAGACCTGCAGATGGTAAATGGCATACCATTCTTGAGAAACTTGACCATTGCCAGGCATTTGAGATTATGGCCAGAACCGGAAAAAAAGGATCTGGCAGATTTGCTTTGATGCGTGCAGTTGCGTTAGGAGTTTATGGACCTAGAGGAAGTAAGATAAAGAAAACTCAAACTCATTATGGGTTCTTTTGGAATAAATTGAACCTTAGATGGACTGGAACAACTCATGATTATAATCTTGAAATAAGATCAAATAGTAATTATGGTGAAGAAGTAAATATTCAGTATTCTATTACCCGTTTATGGGACGATTTTCTTTTTCTTGATCCTTCCGAATAATTTTTCTCAGAATTTAAATGACCAAGCCTGTTTCAATAGATAAAGCATCCGCAAAGGATCCTGCAATGGATTTCGATTTTCTTCGGAAAAGTGGAATTGAATTGATTCAAAGGCTTTCAGGTAAAAGTTGGACCGATTTCAACCTTCACGATCCGGGTTTAACAATTTTAGAGCAATTATGTTTTAGCATAACCGAACTTGCTTACAGAACCGATTTTCCTCTGCAGGATCTTTTGGCCGACGAATTTGGGAAAATTGACTATTACAAAAATGCATTTTTCACTAAAGAAGAAATTTTAACAACCAATCCGGTTACAATAAACGACTTCCGCAAAGTTATTATTGATGAAATTGAAGTAGTAAAAAATGTATGGTTATCTCCTATTAAATCTGCTTACGCTCAAACTGCTTTAAATGGATTGTACAAAATCATTGTACAGGTTGATCCTAAAACAGCTGAAAAATTACTAATTGACACTAATATTTCAGTAAATATTTCAGAACAGGTTCGTAAATGTTTTGTCGAAAAAAGAAACCTTTGTGAGGATATTTTAACTGAAATTATAGTACTTAAACCTGAAAAGCTAATTATTGAAGCTGATATCATGGTTGAGAATCACCGGCTTTCAGAAGAAATACTTGCATATGTATACCATCATCTTGAAAATATTTTAAATCCGCCTGTAAAATACTACACAGAAGATGAGCTTCTTAGTATAGGTTTGAGTATCGATCAAATTTATAATGGCCCCTTTTTAACTAAAGGATTTATCCCCGATAGTGAATTAAAAAGCAGGACAACATTGATTGACCCCATAGAACTTATAAAATCAATATCAGAGATTGATGGCGTATTATCTGTAAAGAATTTAAAGATAATAAACACTCAACAAAGTAGTTTTAACAAACCATTCAGAATTGCTGAAGATAGTTTTGCATTGTTAGATACTAAATCATCAGAACAAAAAATTAAAATCTTCAAAGACAATATTGAATCCAATATTAAAAGACCCGTTTTCAGATCTATTCTAAATAAGATCAGAGAAACTGGAAAACGAGATTTTATCTCATCATTTTATGGTAATTCTTCTATTGAAAAAATAGATGGTAAGTTTAGAAACAACAAAGTTTTTCACTCAATTCAAAATCTATTTCCAACTATTTATGGTATTGGCCACGAAGGTCTTCCTAATAATGCAACTAAATCAAGAAAGGGACAGGCTAAGCAATTGAAAGGATTTTTGCTCTTTTTTGAGCAAATTATGGCTAATTATTTATCCCAGCTTTCCAATATTGGTGATATATTATCCATTGACTTAAATCAAAATGACTCTCGAACCTATCATGCTAATCCATTGTATAGTATTCCTGATGTTAAATATTTATTGAATGCATTTACTTCCAGGTATCCAGAAATTACTGATCAGAACTGGGAGGATTTTAAAAATGATGTAAATAATGGCTACATCAAATCACTAAATAACTCGATAGAAACTCACAATACTTTCAATTCAAGAAAAAACCAGATTTTGGATCATTTTCTGGCCAGGTTTAATGAATTTGTAATTCCATATCCTGTTAAGCTCTTTTCATCACTTTATGAGAGTAATTTAGACGAAAACAAACTTAATAACGAGTTAAGATGGAAATCATCAATACTAAAGAATTTACCTAAACTAAGCTCAAACCGTTTTAGAGCATTCAATTATTTGAGCTCAAAGAAGTCAAAAAATAATTGGGACTTTACCTCTAAAATGAGACTTTTACTGTATATCACTCCCGAAAGTTTTGATAGAAAGTTGAGTGCTGTATTCGATAATGAAAATATTAGTCAGGAACCTGCTGAAACAAATTTAATTTCAAATAAAATAAATCCTGTTCAAACTTACATTCAAAGTGATGTGACTAATATTCTGATAGATAAATCAGAAATAAACGAGTTGATTCGTGATGGGCTAATTATTAGAAATGAAAATGTTCCAAATGACGCCTTTCTACTACAAAACCAAGAAATAAGCATACTAAAATATGCTTTGGATATCCGGAATTTTAGAATCGGACCAGATCCTGAAAATTCGAATCAACATATAATACTGTATAAGTCCCCGTTCCAGGTAAAATGGACTATAATTAGTCGGTTCCTGACTCATGCCAGTGCAATGAAGTCATTGAAGAATATGATTGATTATATCAAGAGGTTGAATATCCAATCAGAGGGATTTTATTTATTAGAACACATCCTTCTGCGCCCTGATTTGAATTCAAAAGTATTTGGATTTAAGTTTATTACAAGAAATGGCCATAATTTAATGGAGCACAGCAGATGGATGACATATCAGGAACGCGAGGAAGTGATTGCATCATTAATCGAACTTTTATCCAATGAAGTTGAATTAAATGATGAGAAACTTGCCAAATTTTGTAAAATAAATCTGTATTCTCCTGTTTCAGAACTCCCTGATTCTTACATAATGAATAAGGATTTCGACGATCAAAATATCTATTCATATTTTAAGATTTACTCTGGCCAAAAGGATAAATTTCTTTCCAGATTTCAAATGGTGGTAAAAGGGGAAAATCATTTCATGATTAATGAAGATTTCTTCAGACTCAACATGACTGTTATTTTTCCATCCTGGCCAGCTCGTTTTCAAGACAAAGGGTTTAGAGAGGCAGCAGAAAACTTGTTTAGATTAAATTCACCGGCTCACGTTAAAGTTAATTTTATTTGGATGGGAATTAACAAAATGAAAAGGTTTGAAGCATGGTACTTTGACTGGAAGAAGTTTACTGCCGAACAATTAGATCCCAGTACAAGGGAAGTTCTAAGAAATGCATTAGTACAAATGATTTATCAATATAATTAGTATTCAATAATGATTGAATATGGATAATCATCCACATATTATCGGCCGTCAAATCTTCGATGTTGATTTTTCTTCTACAGAAAAAAGTGATGTGCTACAAGATAAAATAAGTTTGATTTTTAATAATCGTTTGATGGAGGAAATGAACCAATTGTTCGATAGAATTCTTCCTTCAAACAGAATAATAAAAGTAGATACATTAATCATAGATGTTGGCGAAATAGGTTTTGAGTTTTTAGATACTGAACTTCCTAACAGGATTATTCAAAAAATCGAGGAGGAGCTTAGACTCATTCTTCTACATGACAATGCAGCTGCTGTAACTCATTCTGAAGATATATTTCAGGATGATATCAAAGGTAATTACCTTCAGCTATTGGAGTTTTTTTTGCAAAAAGGTTCATTTCCATGGTGGGTCACCAGCACAGAAGGTCTTACTATATCTGAAGTCTTAGAATTTTTACTATTACATTCTTCTCTAAGATTAAAAGAGCTAGTAATGCGGTTAGGAAAAGATTATAATGTCAGAAAGCGCCTGACTTACCAGTTCTCAGAACAGCAAATCAGATACATTATTATAGTAATAGAGCCTGATGAAGCTGAATTCATTTTTGATTATCAACATAATTTAGTTCAGGTTCAAAAAGAAATTTTACTTGTCAAAAATGAAGAAAGCGATTTTAAAAGAGCCATCTGGCTATTAATAGTCAGCTTTTTGATTGTTGACAGAGGTTCTCATTTCAATAGAAAAGAGTTTGTCAAAAATATGCTGATCAATATGGCGGCTCATTTCAATACAGATTTTAGTGAACTTCTTGCCCTATTCGCCGCCGGTCTTAAATCTAATGATCGGGAATTAAGAAATATTGATTCATTACATAGTATTATTCTAGAATTATTCACGGAGGTGGATCCTAGTCAGGAGAAGAAGACTAAGCTCTCAAAAGATAAACTCGAAAATAAATTGCCGGAACTATCGAATAATCTGGAGCTAATTAGATATTACCTAATTTTTGGAAGCTTTCCATGGTGGTCCAATTATTCAGATCAAAAATCATTAGACATGCTAATAATAAGCATGTTAGATACTAAACCTAAAACGATGGCTATACTGCTTCGCAGCATCGGACAGAAGCAATATAGCAGGAGATTAATTGTAAAGAGATTCAAAGAAGAAATTTTATTCTCAATTCTTAAGATTATTGAGCCTCAACAGGTTGAATTTATCACCGATTACATCATCGAAGCTAAAGAAAATAATAACAGAGATTCAAAGATTAAAGTTCAAAGTCTTGAACTTACTGAGGCGATTTGGGAGTTTGTTTTAGAGTATTTATTGGTAGACAGAGGTTCTGAATTTAACCGGCAGATGTTTCTTGAAAGCAATATCAGAAATCTGGCAAACCGTTTTAATATTAGTTTTGCTGATTTGCTTGTTTTTCTTGTTCAAAGTATTGGCATCAGGCATCACCACAGTACAAGGCATATTTCACTTATTCGTGATTTAAGTAAACTTTATAAAATTCAAGATAAAGCATTGGCATCAACTTTTAGTAGTGAAAATACAAATGAACTAAACCTTCAGATTCCCCAAAGAATTGAGTCAAAAAACTTGAGAGATTTACTCTATTATTGGCTGAAATTAGGACATTATCCGTGGTGGGCTTCAGAAAAATATTCTAATACGTCGATATCTGTATTAATAGAACAACTATTTAAAGAATCACCAACTGAAACAGTTATATTCTTAAAGTTTGCCGGACAAAGTTTAATAGCCCGTACGAGGATACTAAATCAGGTATCCAAGTTGCTCATGATTAAACTTTTCCGAAATCTGCCTGATGGAAATAAGGCTTTCAGATATTCTGAAAAAATTAGTTCATTATTTTATAGTAATCCTTTTTTTCAATCAATTGAAAAAAACATGATGGATCGAATTACTTTAGCATCATTATGGGATATGTACAAAAAAAATTACTACGAAAGCTTTAAACCAGGAGATTTTCTAGCTTCTTTTATAGTAAATCTGTCCTTATCAATAGATATATCTACAAAGAAAATCGCATTGTTCCTTAATTCTTTGGTATTTGACAAACAGGTTAGTGCCCAACTTAATAAGGTTTTTCGGTATCTGGAGGAAAATTCGGATAGTTTAGACCCTCTTATATCCAATAGAAAATTTCCAGCATGGTCAAAATTGATTGAAATCGAACTCCTATTGAATGAGCAATTAAGGTCAGAAAGTATAGAAAACGAACTGATTCCACTTGATAAGCTTATCAATGAAGCAACTTTTATCTTACGCTACTTTCTTCGATTTAATAAATTGCCGCAGAGATATAAACAAAGTTCGACAGTTTCAATCAATACGTTTTTAAAACAATTGCTACTGTTTCTTCATAAAAACAGTGTCGCTGATTTAGATAGAATAATCAGCTCTGAGAAATATGATGCTCAAAATATTTTCAGTTTGCATGATTTATTAGGACAATCAAATTCGATTGAAGAAAATAGTCTAAAAAACTTTTTGGCAACAAAGTTTGAAAGGAATATTCTTCTATTTATTCGTCAAAAATCACAATTAGGCTTCAATGAGAAAAGTCTCTTCCGTTTAATTGAAAATTTAACTAAAAACCCAATTTCTGAAAATAAAAATATACTCGCATTATTACTAAAATCACCCTCCGTTTCTATTCATTTAGCTCGCTTTTTAACAGATTCATTGGTATATGATATGTTGGATACTGAACTTAAAAACAAAGTTCAAATTCCGGCAGAGATAAAAATCTTGAACGAATGGTTACAAGCAATCCTTTATGATCGGTTAGACAGGGAAAGACTTGAGCTATTTATTCGCAGTTTCAATCTGATGATGTATGGTGGAATTATTAAAGCATCAACTATTAATGCTTATTTTAATCAGCTTATTGAATTTCTCACTGAGAATAATTACCAGTTAACTATTAAAATAATTTCATCAATCAGTCAAAGTTTAAAATCAAGCAATGAATATGATCGTTTAATAATGACTCAGATTCCTGATTTAAGAAAGTTGTCTTCACGCTTAGAAAAAATAGAAACAAAAATGGAGGAGTTGAAGAACGAACTCAAAACCACTGAAAAATCATCTATTGATAATTTATTGAATTTAGATCCTAATGAATTAAAGAAAGTTGACTTACAACTTAAAAGGGAGATTCAGGAGCAGCTGCAAGAAGTACAAAAGAAATCCGTGACAGAATTTTTATCCGATAAGGATTCAATCTATATTCATAATGCAGGTCTTGTGATTCTACATCCATTTTTAAGTACCTATTTTAACAGACTTAACATGATTAAAGATGGCGATTTTATGACAGAGGAATTTAGACATAGAGCAGTTCATTTACTTCAGTATCTTGCATTTAGTACAGAAAACAATGAAGAACATGAATTAGTTTTGAACAAAATACTTTGTAATATACCAATTGATCAGCCTATTAGCTCAGGAATTAGTTTAACTGAACTTGAAAGGAAAGTTTCTGGCGAACTTCTAAATGCTGTCCTGGTACAATGGGAAAAGCTTAAAAATACATCTGCTGAAAGCTTCCAGGCTTCTTTTATACAACGGAATGGTGCATTGTCAAGGATTCAAGATAATTGGAATTTAAAGGTTGAGAATAGGGGATACGATGTATTATTGGACACATTGCCCTGGGGATTAGGAATGATCAAAACTCCATGGATGACTGAATTTATTTATGTAGAATGGAGATAAGCCCATTAAAAGCTAACGCTAAGGCATTAACAAAGGAAATGAAATGGCTCGCAGAGGTTATAGACACGCGAATAAAGCTCTATTTCTCTCAAGATTCTGATTATAAGGATATTTATGATATTCCTTTGCCTGAAATTGAAGAAAATGGCTCAGTTTACGCTAGTATTACAAGTCTATATAAAATGGCTTTTGAAGAGCGAATTATACTTGCTTTAGCCTTAGCACCTCATATTCAGCCTCATTTGTTGGATATTTTCTTCATAAAAAACTCAACCTATGATCGTGGATTCACTGAAGTAGGAGGAATTAAAGGTCAAAATCACGGGGGATTTATTCCTACCGGCGAAACTGCAGCATTTATTATTACCGGAATTGATCTTGAGAAGAGATTTAATCTAATTAGCCTTTTTAGCGAAAATCATTTTTTTAGAAAATTTAAAATTCTCGATTTGATTCACACACAGCCCAATGAACCATTTTTAAGCGGCGTAATTACTTTAGCACCAGAATACCTCAGTTATTTTACAAGTGGTGTTTCACATAAACCTGATTATGGTATTCATTTTCCTGCAAAGTTGATAAGCACTAATCTTGACTGGAGTGATCTTGTATTGGAAGAAAGTATACTTGAAGAGGTAAATGAAATTAGAGACTGGATTGAGCATGGAAATACATTGATGAATGAGTGGGGGATGAACAAAAAGATAAAACCCGGATTTAGAACATTATTTTATGGACCTCCAGGAACAGGTAAAACATTGACTGCTAGTCTTTTGGGGAAGTCATCCGGATTAGATGTTTACCGTATCGATCTTTCAATGGTTGTTTCGAAATTTATTGGAGAAACCGAAAAGAACTTGGCTAATGTATTTGATCAGGCAGAGAATAAGAACTGGATTCTATTTTTTGATGAAGCTGATGCCTTATTTGGTAAACGTACCCAAACCAGTAGCTCCAACGACCGGCATGCAAATCAGGAAGTTTCCTATCTTCTACAACGCGTAGAGGACTTTCCGGGTGTAGTAATTCTTGCAACTAATCTTAAAGCAAATCTTGATGATGCATTTTCGCGCCGTTTTCAGTCAATGATTTATTTTCCAATTCCGGGACCTGAACAACGTAAGCGTCTGTGGAAACAAGCTTTTTCAGCAAAAAGTACCTTAGAGGAAAATTTTGAACTTGATGAAATAGCAATAAAATATGAAATGGCAGGGGGGGCAATCATTAACGTTAGCAGATATAGTTCAATGAAAACCTTGAAAAGAGGGAATAATGTCATTTTAAGGAAAGATATTATTGAAGGCATCCGAAAGGAGTTTGGAAAAGAGGGTAAAATTGTTTAATCATGGATTTTGTCGACAGATCGCTTATTTACCGTTTTCATCAGGAACGGATTCAGATGTTCGGTGAGGGTACCAGTGGGGCACTTGGGTGGAAATCTGATGAAAATCAGAATATCCGCTTTGAGATTTTATCCCAGATAGGGGATATGAGCGGACTTTCTGTTCTGGATCTTGGTTGCGGACACGGCGATTTGTGTGGATATCTCGGAAGAAAATATTCTGATTTACGTTATGCGGGAATTGATCAGATGGAAGCGTTTTTGGATGTTGCCATAGCGAGATATAGTTCAATACCAGGCACCACTTTTTATCTCGGGGATTGCTGGTCTGCCGATTTACCAAATATGGATTATGTTTTGGCATCCGGTTTATTAGCCTATAAAAATAGTAAACCTGATTTTATATTCAGGATGATAGATCGCTTATTTGCTAGCTGTAGGTTAGGTACAGGTTTTAATCTATTAAAGAATGTTCATGACCCTGAGGGAATACTGGTAAATTATAATCCACAGCAGATTTTAGATTATTGCCGCCAGATAAGTCCAAAAGTAGT
>CAMCTU010000008.1 GCA_945878525.1 Sphingobacterium thalpophilum | reverse complement strand
TTAAAATTCAAAAAGATGCTTTTCTGCATGATATGAGGAACGAACAAGCGGTCCGCTTTCAATGTACTTGAAACCCATCTCTAATCCGCGGGTTTTATATTTAGCAAACTGATCAGGAGTAATCCAATCCACAACCGGATGATGATTTTTGCTTGGCTGAAGATATTGTCCAAGTGTAAGGATATGTACTCCTACTTCAAGAAGATCAGCCATAGCTTCATAAACATCCTCCTCAGTTTCTCCCAAACCCAGCATGATGCCTGATTTAGTACGTAAATCAGCTTCATTAATGCGTCGAAGGCATTCTAAACTACGATCATATTTGGCTTGAATTCTTACTTCCTTTGTTAAACGGCGGACTGTTTCAAGGTTATGTGAAACTACCTCTGGTTTGGTTGCCAGCACCCTGTCAAGATTCTCCCAAATGCCTCTGAAATCTGGAATTAGGGTTTCAAGTGTAGTTCTAGGACTTTCTTTACGTATAGTATTTATAGTTTCCGCCCAAATTGTGGATCCGCCATCTTTCAAATCATCACGATCTACAGAAGTTATAACACAATGCTTAACCTGCATTAAGCGCACAGAATTAGCTACACGATTAGGTTCATCAGTATCCACGGCAAGAGGCTTTCCAGTTGCAACTGCACAAAAAGAGCATGACCGGGTACAGATATTTCCCAAGATCATAAACGTAGCGGTACCGGCACCCCAACACTCCCCCATATTGGGACAATTACCGCTTTCACAAATAGTATGAAGCTTATGGGTATCAACCAGACTTCTTACATGAGCATACTCCTTACCAACTGGAAGCTTAACACGCAACCAGTCTGGCTTACGCTGCATCTGATTAACTGGAATAACCGGTAGTTCAATCATAAAGCAAAAGTAAAGAATTTTAATAAGAATTTTGGTGAGATGAGTCTAAACGCTTTTTTTGACATAAAACTGTATTTCATGCGAGGTTTTTAGTCTTTGATAAGGCATAATCAACAATTTATTTATTTTTGATACAAGAATTGAAAAAATGGCAACTATAGAAACTATCTACCAGGGCGAACTAAGAACCCAGGCGACACATGTTTATTCAGGCAATAAAATCATCACCGATGCTCCCCTTGATAATCAGGGCAAAGCAGAGGCATTTTCACCAACTGATTTGATGTCGGCTTCCCTAGGTAGCTGTATGTTCACAATTATGGGAATAGCAGCAAGGGAGCATGGAATTGACATTGATAATAGCAGTTGTTCAATTACTAAGATAATGGCCGCGGATCCGAGGAGGGTAAGTGAAATTCAAATAATCTTCAATTTCCCTGATATAGTTTACACCGAAAAGCAGCGTGCTGTTTTAGAAAGGTCAGCAAGAAATTGCCCTGTTGCCAAAAGCCTGCACCCAGATTTGATTCAGAATATTGAATTTAATTTTAAGGATTAAGCAGAATAGCAACACCGTTTCAACTTTTGGCTTTAAGCTTTCAACTTAACTAATTTGTGCTGCTAAATCTTCCGCAGAAATTTCGCTATGAGATGTTTCGTAGATGCATTCACCGTCTTTTATCAAAAGAAGTTGTGGTGATTCATGATGTACATTAAATGTACTTGCTATTGCGTTTGATATATCCCGGTAACTAATCAGATCAAGATAATACAAAGGAGTTCCTTTTGGTATTTCATCCCAGTCGTGCTCAAATTTTTTTTTAGCCATCATACTTACCGAACATCGGGTGCTATGCTTAAATATAACACTATAACCTTGAGCGTTAATGATATTTTGTAATTGCTCTTGGCTGTTAAGTTGGATCCAGTTCATTGTTTAAATACTAGTCATATTGGCGTTCAAATCTAATACAAAACATGACCAGGGAAGTCAAAGTCTGGTAAAATTGAAGATTTCAGGAAATTTTAGGATTAACGCCTTGATTTTGGATAAGTACCATAAGCAGGGCAAAGCCTTGAAGAACATGCCTGCAATAAAGTTGTGGCTATGAATAAGGCTATTATACCTATAATTACTTTTTTCATACTTACGGTTTTTTTAAAATTATTGATTTTAATTCAATATTCAAATAAATATTTATTGAAAGGCACTGGCCTTCACATCTGCCATTATTATTGCAGTAACCGCTGCCTCTTCACCCTTATTTCCGTGCTTTCCTCCTGCTCTATCATTTGCCTGTTGTTGGTTATCTGTCGTTAATACGCCAAAAATGACAGGTTTGTTGTGTTTAATTGAAACATTTACCAGTCCGTTTGCAACTGCATTACAAATAAAGGTAAAGTGCGGTGTTTCACCCTGAATTACACAGCCTAAACAAATTACCGCATCCAGCATTTTAGAAGAAAGTAAAATATCAGCTCCACTGGTTAATTCGAAACTGCCGGGAACCTGAACTGTACAAATATTTTCTTCAAGAACTCCATTAGTTAACAGAGCAGAACAAGCTCCATTGTACAAGGCATTGGTGATTTCTGCATTCCACTGAGCAACCACAATACCAATTTTGAAAGCTTTACCTGAAGGGACTTCCACATGTGAGAAATCCGAAAGGCTTTTTAAAATACTGGCCATGCTCTTAAATAATAAATGGCTGTTACCTACAATATACGATAACAACCATTAAAAATGTTTTATCTATAATTTTGCTTCAGACCGTGCGATATAGGCATCCACTGAGGCAGCCTCTACACTTTCCGGATAATCGGTTTTGATTTTCTTGTAAGTTTCAACCGCTGATTTGAATTCTTTTTGTTCCTCGTAAACCAATCCCAGCTTTTTTAGAAAAAGCGGACTCGTAAAGGTATTCTTATTTTTGTCAGCAGCTTTCTTGTAGAAAGTAATGGCTTTGCTATACTCCTTTAATTCACTATAAGCATCCCCAAGCATTCCTAGTACTAAAGGATCAATTACCGGGCTACCGGTGCTGCTATATTTCCCAAGAGCATCAACAGCTTTTTGATACTCACCTTTCTGAAGGTAAAGACCTCCAAGGTAAGCATTAGCCAAATTCGCAGATTTAGTACTGGAATATTCACCAGCTATTTTTTCGAATCCGGGATATGAGCCATCACCCTTAATTGCTCTGTCTTTCAGAGAATCTATTGCTACATATTCTTCTGCCTTAAACATCTCGTTGGCTGCTTTTTCAGCCCGGGGCGCCAGGTAGAAGTTTTGGTAACCAAAGTATAATAGCACCAAAGCAATGATAGCTGCACCAATAACGGCTAGGCTTTTTGCATTTTCCTGAACAAATTTGCTCGTGTTCCCTAACTGATTATCAGTTTCTGTTACGTTATCTTTTTGATCTTTTGACATTTGTATATAAAAAGTTGTAAACCGTTTCACTAAATCCAATTCCGCAAAAATACATTTTTCGTACTAAGTATCAACTTTTAAATCAGACAGATTGATTTTTTTTATTTGAGCTGTAAAACAAGCCGAAAAGACTAATTTTGTGAAAGTGCGTCCCAGTGCAGGTATTAACTATGTGGCTTCAAAAATTATCTGTTATTAATTTTAAGAATTATTCTGAAGCCGAGCTAAGTTTTTCAGATACTATCAATGCTTTTACAGGAAATAACGGAGCAGGTAAAACAAACCTGCTGGATGCAATTCATTACCTATCACTTTGCAAAAGCTATTTTAACCCGATAGACAGTCAGCAGATCAGACAGGGTGAAGAACTTTTTATGATTCAGGGTACTTTCTGGAAAAACAATTCAAACGAGGTGATTTACTGTGGATTGAAGCGCAATCAAAAAAAGAAATTCAAGCGCAATAAAAAAGAATATCAACGCCTTGCCGATCATATAGGCCTTTTTCCATTGGTCATGATTTCTCCAAATGATATCAGTCTGATTACTGAAGGAAGTGAAGAACGCAGAAAGTTTATAGATAATGTGATTTCTCAAACAGACAGCCTCTATCTGGATGAACTTATCAATTACAACCGTAATCTGATGAACAGAAATGCTCTGTTAAGGCAGATTGCAGTGTCGGGCAATTTTGATGCAGCGCTTTTAGAGATTTACGATGATCAGCTTATTCGTTCCGGCAATAAGATTTTCGAGAAACGTAAAGCCTTTATGGAGATATTTACTGAAATCTTCAACAAACACTATCGATACCTTAGTGAAGACGCCGAACAAGTTGAACTGGTTTATGATTCACCATTATTTCAAACAGACTTTTCTACCATTATAAAAAGAAATCTTGATCGTGACCGGATACTTGAGCGTACTTCCAGTGGAGTACACAAAGACGAGCTGAATTTTAGTATTCAAGGGATGGCGATGAAAAAATTTGGCTCACAAGGTCAACAAAAATCATTTCTAATTGCTTTAAAACTTGCCCAATACACCTTTTTGCTCCAACAAAAGGGATTTGAACCTTTGCTCCTTTTGGATGATATTTTTGATAAACTGGATGATGCCAGAACCACCAAGCTTATGAAAATGGTATCTGACAAAGATTTCGGACAAATCTTTATTACAGATACAAGCAGGGATAGAATTGAGACTATTTTTTTAAAACTGGGCGTGGCGGTTAATATTTTTGATATTGAAAAAGGAATTATTGCTAACTGATCATCCTGCAATAGTAACAGATTTTATTAAATTTAAACAAGGATTCAATAGTCCTTTACATATGAGCCGTACCAACGACAAACCCCTTAAGGATGCAATAGAACAAATGCTTCAGGTTTACAAACTGAGGAGAAAGTTTGATGAAACATCCCTGATTGTGGCATGGCCCGAAATGATGGGAAAAGCAGTCGCCAATCGTACTAAGGATATTTTTATTCGCGACCGAAAATTATTTATAAGGCTTGAATCTGCAGTGATTAAAAATGAATTATTGATGATGCGCAGCAATATAATAGAGAAAATGAATGAACGCGCAGGAAGCAGTATTATTGATGAAATAATTTTTCTTTAAAAACCTTGAAATTAAGGAAAGACAATAAGTAAGGTTAGAATTGATCAGGTAAGGTTTTGTGACCAAAATGATTTTATACCGATCTCCGGTTAACTTATCTTTTTTTCGCTGTAGTTTTTTACCATCAGATAATACAAAACTGTCAAGAAAAAGGCAATTGAGAATGCCTTGAGAATAAATAAATAATCCACATTCCGATCCCAACCACCCCAATAAGAAACGGCAGCTGGTACGATGAGCATAACCAGAAAAAATATCAGGTAGCGGGCTTGAAGAATTTTCATCTCAGATGTTTTTATATCATCACCCTGTAATATTTTACAGGGTGATGGTTTATTGAGCGTTAGAAACGCTCGAATGCTGTAAAGTAGAAACGTCCTTCAATTTCAGCATTATCGTCTGAATCAGATCCATGTATTGCATTCGCATCAATAGATTTTGCATATTTGTTTCGGATAGTACCAGCTTCTGCCTTTGTTGGGTCAGTTGCCCCAATCAGCTTACGAAAATCCTCAACAGCATTATCCTTCTCTAGAATTGCAGCTACAATTGGACCGGATGACATAAAATCGACCAGGTCTTTGTAAAAAGGGCGCTCACTGTGTATTGCGTAGAATTGTCCGGCAATATCTTTGCTCAATCTAGTGTATTTTAAAGCAATCACTTTAAAACCAGCTTTGATAATATCATCCAAAATTGCTCCGGTGTGGCCATTGGCTACAGCATCGGGCTTAATCATTGTAAAAGTTTTGTTTGTTGCCATCTTATTTAATCAAAATTGCTGCAAAAGTAATGCTAATTAATCAAAGGATAAAGGATTATAAAAAATGCGCATCTGCAAATCAGTTATTTTAATAACTTTGCGTTTCTTTTTACGATACATGTTAGAATTAACCTCCCTTAAAGAGTATTTAGCTGAACCAAGGCACATTGTAATCACTACACATCCTAAGCCGGATGGTGATGCTATGGGTTCTTCTTTAGGGATGTATGCGTACCTTTTACTTAAAGGTCATCAGGTAAGTGTAATTACACCAACAGATTATCCTACTTTTTTAGACTGGCTTCCTAATAATTCTGATGTCATAATCTACACTGAAAAACCTGAACAATCACAGCAATTAATTGCCTCAGCAGATCTGATATTCTGCCTTGATTTTAATTCTTTGGTTCGCATTTACGATATGGGGACCTATGTACGTGATTCGAAAGCAAAAAAGGTTTTAATCGATCATCATTTGGAGCCTGAGGGTTTTGAAGATTATCGTCTCTGGACAATCAGCGCATGCGCAACCGCTCAGCTAGTTTATGAGTTTATTGTGAATGTAATGGGTGAAAGAACTTTGCTAAATCAAGCCATTGCAAGCTGCCTTTACACTGGAATAATGACTGATACAGGTTCTTTCAGATTCCGTTCAACAACTTCCAACGTGCACCGGATTGTTGCAGACCTGATTGATTGTGGTGCAGATAATACGCTGATCCACCAAAAGGTATATGATGATTTTTCAGAAACCAGATTACGCTTCCTTGGCCACTGCCTGCTGAACAAGCTTGAAGTATTAAATGAATACAACTCAGCGATTATTCTTATTACAAAACAAGAACTTGATAAATATAAAATTTCAACCGGAGATACAGAAGGGATAGTAAATTACGCACTTTCAATAACAGGAATCCGGCTTGCAATCCTTATTATTGAACGTCAGGATATAGTTAAATTATCTATCCGCTCGACCGGTGATTTCCCGGCTAATGAAATTTGTAAAAAATTCTTCAATGGTGGAGGTCATAAAAATGCGGCAGGTGGTTTCTCCAATGAGAAAATAGAAACAGTGAGAGAAAAATTTGATTTGATTCTGCCAGAATACAAATCACTATTGATACAATAATCAGAATATTAAATAGAATTGATTTTATAACAGTAATAAACAATAATTAAATACAAAGGAAGCTTTCAGGTGCTTTTGAAATAAAATTAAAATTTTTCAACTCCTGATTGATTCAACTAAAAAACAATGTATATTTCAAAACAATAGAAAAAACAAATGAAAAAATTAGTAATAGTACTAGGGCTCGCAGTTACGGGATTAACGGCTTGCAACAATTTTGAAAAAGGTGAAGGGGATATGTTATTCAAGATTCACACCGACAAACCTGGAGAAAAAATCAAAGAAGGTGATTTTATAGCATTCAAAGCAGTTGAAAAAACTGAAGGTGATTCAGTTCTGTACAGTTCTTATGATTATGATCGTGCTTCTTTATTGGTTAAGGAAAAATCTGTCTTCAAAGGCGATCTTTTTGCTGCTCTTGGCCTCTTAAGTGAAGGTGACAGTGCAACATTCAAAATCAATATCGATTCAATGGTTCAAAAGATGGGTCGTCCACAACCTTCAGATACCACTAAAAAATACCTCATTTACAATGTTAAGATCGATAAGGTAATTCCAAAAGGAACTTTAAGTGATAGTCTTTTTCGCGCTAAGATTGACGAGTACCTGAAATTAGAAATGGAGCAGGCAAAAACTACAGAAGCTACTAAACTCAAAGCTTATGTTAGCTCAAAAAGCTTGAAACCTACAGTAACTGCATCTGGCTTGAACTATATAATTTCTAAAGAAGGTACTGGAGCAAAAGCAAATCCAGGTGATACAGTCGTAGTAAATTACACTGGCATGTTTTTAAGTGGTAAAGTATTCGATAGCAGTCTGGCGGAAGTAGCCAAGAAAAACGGCACTTTTAACCCGGCACGTCCTTATGAGCCATTGAAACTTCCAGTCGGAATGGGTGGTTCTATCCCAGGATTTGAAGAAGGCTTAATGCTTTTAAATAAAGGTACAAAAGGAACAATCATTTTACCTTCAAAATTGGCTTATGGTGAGCAGGGAAATCAGGGAATTCCTCCATATTCTCCTTTGGTCTTTGAACTTGATATAGTAAACATCATTCCGGGAACAGCTCCTGTAGCTGCTGCTGCTCCGAAACAATAATTACAGCTTTTCAACCAAAAAAGTCCTTCCTGAACATTCAGGAAGGACTTTTTTGGTATAGGCTGACAGCATAAATCCGTCAATTCGAACACACATATAGAATTTGTTTCTTGAAATTGAATTCAGTGTGGGGAAATCTGTTGATTCTGAGCTGCTCCAAATCATGAGATTTCTCTTCACAGTTGAAATGTTTTTAAATACAGCAATCCATTTCGTTCATCGAAATGATGGGATTTGAAACTTATCCTGATCTACTATTTACAAGCAGCTTCCTTCAACACATCCATGTAGTATTGCTCATAAATCGGCAAAATCAGACTCAGGTCGAATTCTTGTGCACGCTTAAGTGCTCCTTCTTTAAATTCTGCCAATTGCTTATCATTTTTTAAAACAAAAATTGAATGTTTAGCCATTGCATCGATATCCCCCACATTATCCATATATCCGGTAATACCATCAATATTCAGTTCAGGTAAACCACCAGCATTAGAGGTGATAACTGGTACCTTACAAGCCATTGCCTCCAGAGCTGCCAAACCAAAACTTTCTGATTCAGAAGGCATGATAAATAAATCGGAAACCGATAGAATTTCTTCAACTGCGTCCTGCTTCCCAAGGAATCTCACATTGTCACATATTTCCAGATCACGGCACAGCTGCTCACAATAAACTCTTTCCGGACCGTCACCAACCATTAATAATTTAGAGGGAATCTCCTTTTGAATTTTCTCGAAGATATGAACCACATCCTGTGTGCGCTTTACTTTTCTAAAATTAGAAGTGTGTACAACAATCCGCTCATTATTTGGTGCAATTGCTAGCTTAAAATGATCCTTAGCCTTCAGACTAAAACGCTGTAAATCAATGAAATTTGGAATAACCTTAATGTCTTTTACTACATCAAAATGCTTGTAAGTATCTTCCTTAAGATTTTCTGAAACCGCAGTTACACCATCCGATTGATTAATCGAAAAGGTAACAACAGGCTTATAAGTTGGATCTTTACCGACCAGAGTAATATCAGTTCCATGTAAGGTTGTGACCACAGGAATATGAATTCCATAAGTTGCCAGAATTTGCTTCGCCATAAAAGCTGCAGATGCATGAGGAATAGCATAATGAACATGCAGCAAATCAAGCTTTTCAAACCTGACAACGTCTACCAGTTTACTCGCGAGTGCAAGTTCATAAGGTGGGTAATCAAATAAAGGATAGTTCGAGACAGAAACCTCATGGTAAAACAGGTTTTCAGAAAAGAAATCAAGTCTTGCCGGCTGTCTATAGGTTATAAAATGTACCTGATGTCCGTTATCGGCTAATGCCTTACCTAATTCTGTGGCTACCACCCCACTACCACCGAAAGTAGGATAACAAACTATTCCAATTTTCATTTGTTTGTTTTTTGTTTTTTAATGGTAATGAATCAGTTCCGAACGGCTTGGCCAGGCGGGCTATCAAAAGCATGTTCATGATAGTTAGTAATTGCTAAGCTCGTGATTTTGCATTTTGTTAATTATACCAATTACAAATTTACTAATTATGATAAGAATAGAACTTAAATTATATTAAGTCTCTATAATGTTTTTGAAAAAAAATTAAGCGAAGTTAATTTCTAATTCCATTAACAAATCAAAACCCATGCCAGCAGAAGCATTTTACTTTCTAATCGCTTCATAAATCACATCCTGAATGCGGCCTCTGATATTCAGATCAATAAGCTTCGAGGTTACCCCGGGGTTCACTCTGTTGGATAAAAATATATAAACCAGATTGTATTTGGGATCCACCCAGACGCAAGTTCCAGTGTAACCGGTATGCCCGAATGTCAGCGGAGAAGCAAGCCTTGAAGGATAGCCTTTGGTACTCTCTGCATCCCAACGATCGAAACCAAGTCCGCGACGACTAATGGCAGATTGTTTTGCGGTGAACATATTTACCGTTTCAGCCTTGAAGTATCGAGTTCCGCCATAAATTCCTCCATTCAAAATCATCTGGTATAATATTGCAAGATCATTGGCATTTGAAAAAAGTCCGGCATGGCCAGACACCCCCCCGACCATTGCTGCACCCTGATCATGAACATATCCTTCAAGTAAAGTCTTTCTGAATTCCTTGTCATCTTCCGTTGGAATTATCTCTTCCTTTGGAAATCGGAGGCGCGGATTAAAGCCTGCCCTTGTCATACCCAGCGGCTTATAAAACTGATCCATAACATAAGATTCCATCGGCCTTCCGGATTGGCGTTCCACAATATCCTTCATAAAATACATACTCAAATCGCTGTAGACATACTTACCCTGGTTTGAAAGTGTGGAGTTCAGCATCAGCGGCCACATAACTTGCTTGAAATAATCTTTTCGTAAATAATAACTATCAGCAACCTTTACCGGATGTACTTCAGAAGAATCTCTACTATAATCTGATTCTGTTAAATTTCTATAAAACGGGATAAAAGGAATGAATCCAGCCTGATGAAGCATCACCTCCCTAACAGGTATATCCTTTTTATTGGTATTTCTTGATCGCGGAATATAGGCTCCAACATTGGTATCAAGCTTTATTTTCCCTTCTTCAAACAAACGCATAACCGCCATTGTTGTTGCCGAAATCTTTGTAACCGAAGCCAGATCATAAATGTCAGTTATTCGTGTTGGTGTTCGGTCTATGTAAGTCCGGGTGCCATAGGCCTTGTTAAAAATAATTTTTCCATCCTTCACTACAAGCACAACTGCGCTGGGAGTAGCTCTCTGCCGAATTGCTTCTTCTGCGATTTCATCAATTCTGTTGAGTTCAGCACTATTGATTCCCAATTCCTCAGGCACCGTATATTTCAATCGGATTTTGATGGTAGAAAAGCCTGAATTTAAATGGTATTTGGTAGAAATTTGCTGATTCAACCGGGCATTTACTGCAGTTCCCCCGAATACCAATTGAGCAGCAAAATTTGCGGAGACTGCCGATTTCCTTTCAGACCATATAATTACTGCGTTCAAACCTTCGAGAAACTTCATGCTGCCTGCTTCACCTGATAAACTAATAATCAGTGATTTATTTAACTGAAGATCAAATAATAAGGGAATAGTTCGGGGATCATTCAGCGCCTGATCTGTTACCTGAACAATTATAGTGTTAAAAAACTTCAGGTCGTCATTCAAATCATTAAAGCTAAGCATATCATGATTATACTTTGCTGATGCAAAGGACTCCACATGAGTATACTTATTTAATATACTATCGAATACGGATGCATAGGCAGAACCAATATTGACGCTGGCAAGAGTCAATGGTATCAAATCGTTTAATGGTATCAGTTGAATTTCGTTATTTAATAATACAGTTGAATTTTCAACTTTTTTCCACTCAATCAACCAGGATTCATTCCTAAGATTTTCTGCCATTTGTGCACATGCAGACAGAGTAAAAAAACAAAGCAGACAAACTGCGACCGGCAATGCGGTTATTTTCAACAATTTATTTACTGTAAACATTCTCGCCATTTAAATATGTTTTTAATACTTGGGTCTTAAAAAGCTGCCCATCATCAGCTTTCATAATATCCTGATCAAGTATTAAAAAATCGGCAAATTTACCTACTTCAATGCTACCCTTTTCCTTCTCTTCAAATTGACCTTTGGCAGCCCAAATTGTCATTCCGCGCAAAGCCTGTTCGCGACTTATCGCATTTTCCATCTGATAACCACTTTCAGGATAACCCTTCATGTCTTTTCTAACCACTGCCGCGTAAAACGTATACATAGGGTTTATATTTTCAACAGGAAAGTCAGTCCCCAGAACGATCCATCCATTTTGATCCAGTAATTGTTTAAATGCATAAGCACCTTTAAGCCTTTCAGATCCTAAGCGATCTGCAGCCCAATACATATCAGAGGTGGCATGTGTACTTTGTACCGAAGGAATGATATTATTTTCAGCAAACATTTTAAAATCGGCCTGATTCACTACCTGTGCATGCTCAATCCGCCAACGAAAATCATTTTTACCTTTTAAAACTTTGGCATAAACATTCAATATCTCACGGTTAGCAGAATCACCAATAGCATGGGTATTCATCTGAAAACCCGCATCAGCAATTTTCTGAGCTACTTCGGAAAAATGCTTCTTATCACTTAATAAAAATCCTGAATAGCCTGGCTTATCCGAATAAGGTTCCAAAAGGCGTGCACCTCTCGATCCGAGAGCTCCATCCATATAAACTTTGAAGGAACGAACATTTAACCGATCGGTTTTTAAAGCACCATTTTTAAAAAGGAAATCATAATTTTCTTTGGAATCACTAAGCATAGCATATATGCGCATCTTAAGTCGACCATTTTTCTGAAGTTCGGTAATTACAGGTACTAGACCATGATTAATGCCACAATCAGTAACCGAGGTTAATCCTACAGCAAAACAATTCTTTTGAGCATCTAAAAATGATTCCCTGATCTGCGCTAAAGTTGGTTCCGGAATTTTGGTGTAAACAGCATTCTGAGCATTGTCAATCAATATTCCTGAAAGCTTTCCGCTTATGGTTTCCACCTCTCCGCCAATGATCTTGTGTCCGGGTTTAAATCCCGCCAGATCAAGCGCTGCTTTATTTGCAATAGCCGCATGACCGTCTATGCGGGTAAGTACCACCGGCCTGTTGGGAAAAAGCTCATTCAGCTTGGTATTATCAGGAAATTCCTTAATCGACCAGTCGTTCTGGTCCCAACCCCTGCCAATGATCCAACCTTCGGGATTTTCCCTGCCAAATTGCTGCAGCTTCTCCAGAATTTCTATCCAACTTTTGGTTCCAACAAGATCTGCCTGCTGAAGACCCTCGCCATATCCATAGAAATGTGAGTGCCCATCAATGAAACCCGGATAAACAGCATTTCCTTCCACATCAAGGATTTTCCCCTTATACTTTTTCAATATATCCTTAGAACTTCCGGTTTCTAATATTTTCCCATCTTTTACCGCAAATGCCTCTACGACTGAAAAGTTATCATCCACAGTGTAAACCATTGCATTGTGAACAATCAGATCAACCTCTTTTTGAGAATTGCAAGAAAAAAACAGAGCTATGAGAGCCAGCAAAATGAAATTTCTGTTCATAAACGAATTATTATAGAAATAAATTTAATTGGTAAATATAAATTATGCGCAAGAAATTATCCTTCAAAAACTCAATTAAAAAGCTTGATCCCCTGATCCCGATAACGGAATTGCCAACTACACAGAAAAAATGTATGTTAATCGTTTCAATTCACCTGCTGATAGTACCTGTAAACTCGCTGATGATAAGTGTTACCCTGGGCAATGTACAGAAATATGAAAACTGAAGATTTGAAAGCGAACTATGCTTATATACGCACTGTAAAGCCTGTAAAAAAATCGGGTTAAAAAGTTCAGTAAGATGTAATTCTGTATTCTGGGACTATCATTACTCTATTCAGGATAATCCATTTATTCAATCCCTGGGCATTTTATATCATTCTATTCTCCCTTTATTCACATTATACTCCCCTTAACATTAAAACACCTTATCTTTGAATTAGAAAACACATTTTATTCGGAAGCCTGAAAGATTTCTGTTAATTTACCAGTGTTTCTTTAAATTAAATACCTTGAGAACAAGGAATACAAAGCTCTTTAATACAATAAACTAAATTAACTTGTCTGATATAATAAAGCTTTTACCTGATTCAGTTGCCAACCAGATCGCAGCTGGAGAAGTGGTTCAAAGACCGGCCTCGGCATTAAAGGAACTCATTGAAAACGCTATTGATTCGGGTGCGGATAAGATTCAAGTTCTGATCAGGGATGCCGGAAAATCACTTATCCAGGTCATTGATAATGGATGTGGAATGAGTCTGACCGATGCACGCATGTGTTTTGAACGCCATGCAACTTCAAAGATCAGAAAAGCAGAAGATCTTTTTGCCATTCGAACTATGGGTTTCAGAGGTGAAGCCATGGCCTCAATTGCAGCAATAGCACAGGTAGAATTAAAAACCCAACGTCATGAGGATGATTTGGGAACTTGCATCCGGATTGAAGGATCAGAAATTATCAGTCAGGAACCTGATTCTTGCCCCCCGGGAACCAGTATCAGTGTAAAAAATTTATTTTATAATACACCGGCAAGACGTAATTTTCTGAAAGGCAATTCCGTAGAAATGCGTCATATTAATGATGATTTTCAGCGTGTTGCTCTGGCAAACCCCGAAGTATTTTTTACGCTAAATCACGATGGGAATGAGGTTTTTCATTTGCCAAAAGGAAGCCTGAAACAACGAATCATCCACCTTTTTGGGAATACCTACAATCAAAAACTGGTGCCGGTTGAAGAAAAAACATCGATTATAGACCTAAAAGGGTATATTGGGAAACCGGAATTCGCCAAAAAGACCAGAGGTGAGCAATTTTTCTTTGTAAACAACCGCTTCATCAAAGATCCATATTTGAATCATGCGGTAATGAATGCCTTTGAAGAGGTTTTAAGTTCAGATAGTTTTCCTTTATATGTTTTATTTATTGACATCGACCCAACTAAAATCGATATCAATGTGCATCCGACAAAAACAGAAATCAAATATCAAGATGAAAAAGCAATTTATGCTATCATTCGTTCTGCAGTAAAGCGGTCGTTGGGTAAGTATAATATCAGTCCGACGCTTGACTTCAATCAAGAAACCGCTTTCGGCCAAATGATCACCACCAAAGCTCAAGAAGATATCATACCTCCCTCGATAGCTTTCAACCCTGATTTCAACCCATTTAATCCGGGAAGAATAGAACGGGAAATTCCATTTCTTAGAAATGCTGGGCAGGAAAGGCAGACCATCGACAAAAACTGGGGGTCTTTGTATGAAATAGTTCATCCCGACCAGGCGAGGCAAAGTGGAATGGAGCTGGAAGGAAACCGCCCTGTTGAAATTGATAAGCAAGTACTACAGATTTTTGGCAAGCAAATCTTTCAACTGCATAACCGTTTTATAATTTCTCAAATCAAGTCAGGATTTATGTTGATCGATCAACAGGCAGCACATGAACGGATCTTGTATGAACGATTTCTTCAACATCTTGAGAATCGTCAGGGTGCTTGCCAGCAAAGTCTGTTTCCACAAACTGTTTCACTGAATACGAGCGATTTTGAGCTGGTCAAAGACCTTTTACCAGATATTCACGCCCTGGGATTTCAGATCCGCACATTTGGGAAAAACACCTTTATCATAGATGGTATTCCTGCAGACATAGGCACAAAAATTAATGAAGTTGAAATGATGGAACATTTAATTGAAGGATATAAGAATAACCAAAGCACTTTAAAACTAAATAAACGCGATAGTCTGGCTCGAGCATTAGCACGTAATACCTCCATTAAATCAGGTCTTGCTTTATCAACAGATGAAATGAACTTGCTTATAGATGAACTATTTGCATGTGAAATGCCAAATACCTCCATCAGTGGAAAACCTGTAATCAGCACCTTTACACTTGAAGAATTACTTCTAAGATTTGAAAAATAATATTAAATATTACCTTATGAATGAAAGGCTTTCCCCATTTGCAAATATCCCAACGGTAGTAAAAAACCTGCTAATCATCAATGTAATTTTTTACATCGCCACACTTATGTTTGGTGGCCCAATGATGACTCAGGTTTTGGGAGTTCATTACTTCGATAGTCCTGACTTTAGGATCTGGCAAGTAATAACCTACATGTTCATGCATGATTATTCTTCCTTGTTTCATATCCTGTTCAATATGTTTGCCCTCTACACATTTGGATCTTCGATCGAGTTCATTATGGGCTCTAAAAGATTTCTGAATTTTTATCTGATTACAGGTCTGGGTGCTCTGGCTCTCCAATTGCTGGTACAAAGTTTTGAGGTTTACAGCATCACCGGAAGTGCCGTTAATAATGGTAATTTTATGGTAGACTCACTAAAGAGAACCATTTCTTTTAATCCCGATCTAATTTCGAAAGATCAGGCATCCACGCTTTTGGGTATATATCTCACTCCTATGGTTGGAGCATCGGGTGCAATTTTCGGGCTTCTGATCGCTTTTGGTATGCTTTTTCCAAATGCTGAACTGTTCATCATGTTCATTCCTGTTCCTGTTAAAGCGAAATACATAATTCCGGTTTATATATTGCTGGAGTTATTCCTGGGAGTTAAGCAATTCTCAGGCGATTCAGTAGCACACTTTGCACATTTGGGAGGAGCCCTTTTCGGTTTTATCTTAGTGAAAATGTGGCATCTAAAACACCACGATAATTTTTTATGAATAAGAATTTATTGAACGAATTATACTCAAAGGCCTTCCGCTCAGGGAACCCTCTTTATTTATTCATCGGGATAAATATTTTTGTATTTCTGATTATTGTTCTTATCGCGGTTGCAGAATTTCTATTTAAGACAAACACTTCTGTAGCCAGCTGGCTTGTTAGGCAGTTATCCATGCCCGCAAACCTGGAAATTCTTGCTTATAAACCTTGGACCATTATCACTTATATGTTCCTGCAACGGGAAGTTTTCCATATACTATTCAATCTGCTCTGGTTATATTGGATGGGAATGATTTTTATGGATTTTCTGAATAAACGCCAGTTCATCTTTACTTACCTGGCAGGTGGAATTGCAGGAGCCTTATTATATCTTTTAGCATATAATACTCTGCCAGCTTTTAGTGACCTTACTCAAAAATCTTTCCTGTTAGGATCCTCTGCCAGTGTTATGGCTATTGTTATCGGAACAGCAACATTAGTACCTGATTATACCATACGACTACTCCTTTTTGGAGCAGTTCGTTTAAAATATCTGGCTATTGCCTATTTCGTATTTGATATTATTGGGATGGGTGGAGGTAATCCCGGTGGTAGTATTGCACATATTGGTGGCGCCATTTTAGGATTTGTATTTATAAAACAGTTAAATAATGGTAGTGACCTTAGTAGAATTCTAAAAAAGAGATCCAAGCTTAAAGTTGTGCCAAATAAAAGTAATACAAGATCAGAGACCATTCAAACTGACCAGGACACAATTGATAATATCCTTGACAAAATCTCTAAATCTGGCTATGAAAGTCTGAGTAAAAATGAAAAAGACGAATTATTTAAAGTTAGTAAAAAATAATGCCAAAATTAAACAGAAAAAGACCCCGCATTCACCTGTTCAGTAAACTCGTGCTTGCAATTAATTTATTTGCAGTAATAGCACTGTTATTGAGCTATTTGGCATCATATCTGGACCCTTCCTTTTTCTGGATAACTCCCTTCTTCGGACTTGCTTACCCAGCTATACTTCTAATCAATGTCCTCCTCGTAATTTACTGGCTGATCCGCTGGCCAAGATTTGCTTTGATTTCAGGCATCGCAATTCTTGCGGGATGGACTGTGGTTTTGAATTATATTGGATTCAGAGAAAATACTGCTATAATGGTTCCAAAATCTTCGGAAAGCTTTCTCCGGGTGATGACTTATAATGTTCATAATTTTAAGCAATTTGGAGATAAGAATGATCAGTTCACTAAGGATCAGATACTGAATATAATTCGAAATGAACAGCCTGATGTGATTTGTTTTCAGGAATTTTTTAGCAGAAAAAGAGGAGAATATAACTTCAAAAAATATATACTGGAAATACTGAAAACTGAACATTATTACTTTAAACCATCAACTGATAATGGATATGAGGCCATTGGTATGGCAATCTTCTCTAAATTTCCGATAAAAAATAAAGGAAACATTCAATTTGCAAAAAAAATGAACTGGAATGAAGCAATCTGGGTGGATTTGAAGAAGGACGATAAAATCTTTAGGGTTTATAATGTACATCTCCAGTCAATAAGATTTCAACCAGAGGATTATAAATATCTGGAGAATGTAAAACAGAAGATCGACACTGATGTTGAATCTTCAAAAAAAATTGGGAGCAGGTTAAAAACTGCTTTTATAAAACGAAGCAATCAGGTGAAAATGGTAAAAAGTCATTCAGACTCCTGCACGGTTCCTTACATCATCACAGGGGATTTCAATGATACACCAATTTCTTACACGATTAAAACCATTTCTAAAGGCCTAAACAACAGCTTTCGTGAAAAAGGAAGTGGCTTCGGAGTTACTTATAATGGAGCATTTCCAAATTTCCAGATAGACTATATCTTTACCTCGCCTGAATTCAGTGTTAAGAATTATTTGATTATCAACAAAAAAATGTCCGATCACTTTCCTGTCCGATCTGATGTAGAATTAAAATAAAAGCGTTCAATATCCCTAAGAAATAGATTTTCAATTTTTAAGTTTGCAGCATGGATAGTAACCTGAACATTTATAATACCCTTTCAAGAACTAAAGAAAAATTTGAACCATTTCATCCGCCACTTGTAGGGCTTTATGTTTGTGGTCCGACAGTTTATAGTGATGTTCATTTAGGCAACTGTCGCACCTTTGTAATGTTCGATCTCATTTACCGATACTTACTACATTTAGGATATAAAGTTCGATATGTACGAAATATTACGGATGCAGGACATCTGGAAGGGGATATGGACGAAGGGGATGATAAATTTACAAAGAAAGCCAGACTTGAACAACTCGAACCAATGGAAATTGTTCAAAAATATACCCTTGGCTTTCACGATGTAATGAGATTATTTAATGCTTTGCCTCCGGGAATTGAACCAACTGCTACAGGTCATATTATTGAGCAGATTGAAATGGTGAAGCAAATTCTTCAAAACGGCTATGCTTATGAAGTAAATGGTACAGTCTATTTTGATGTAGAAAAATATTGTAAGGAATTTAATTATACCATATTGACCAACAGACAATTAGATGATCTGTTAGAAAATACCAGAGAACTTGGCGGACAGAATGAGAAACGTGGTCGTCTTGATTTTGCATTATGGATTAAAGCTAAACCAGAGCACATCATGCAATGGCCTTCTCCATGGGGCACTGGTTTCCCCGGATGGCATATTGAATGTTCTGCGATGAGCAGTAAATACCTTGGTAATAGTTTTGACATTCATGGAGGCGGAATGGATCTTGCAGCTACACATCATACCAACGAAATTGCTCAGTCACAAGCATGTAATCATGTTCAGCCTGCCAAGTACTGGATGCATACCAATATGTTGACAGTAAACGGTACAAGAATGTCTAAGAGTAAAGGAAATGGCTTTTTACCTCATGAGCTTTTTACCGGGAACCATGAATTACTGACCCGGGGATATTCGCCAATGTCGGTCCGCTTTTTCATGCTTCAGGCACATTATAGAAGTACACTTGATTTTTCAAATGAAGCATTGGAAGCCTCTGATAAAGGATTTAAGCGTTTGATCAATGCATATGGACTGATTGAGAAATTAAGCCCTGCGCAAAATTCTGCGGTCGATCTAAAAAGTTTGACAGAAAGATGCTATGCTGCAATGAATGATGATTTCAATAGCCCGGTTCTAATTGCCGAACTATTTGAGGCTGTACATATCATCAACAGTGTTTATGATGGAAAAACTGATGCAAGTGCTTCTGATATTAAAGCATTAAAAAAGCTGATGGACGATTTTGTTATCGGCGTTTTGGGTTTAAAAGAAGAAAGCAACCAGACAGATGACATGGGGAAATTACTTGACTTTATCATTAATCTTAGATCAGAAGCGAAATCTAATAAGGATTATGCGACATCAGATAAGATTCGCATAGGTTTAAATTCAATCGGTATACAGCTAATGGACAATAAAGAGGGCACTACCTGGAATAAAATCTAAAATTTTCTGAGTAAAGGCATTTGAACCAGTATTAATTTCCTTAAAGTCAAAAAACTAGCTAATTCTAAATAATTGAATTTTATGGCATATTTTATGCTGTAGTTCCTCTTGTAAAAACCAATAAATTAATGAAGCTATTTTCTGTATTTTCAATCATCCTTTTATTTATTTCAATATTAAGTTTTAGCCAGGAAAGCAATGGTAGAGTAAACTCATTGGTAGCAGCAGAGAACTACTTATCGGCACTTGCCAAAAAGAATGGATCGAAAGAAGCATTTTTAAAAGTTGCAGACGACGAAACATTAATTTTCCGTCCGGATATGGTAAAAGTTAAAGATTTTTATGGCAGAGGAACCATGGATGGACCGGGTCAGCTTAGCTGGGTTCCTGCTTATGCTAAAATTTCACAAAGTGGTGATTGGGGTTTCACTACAGGACCCTTCACATTTTTAGGCGAGCCAAAGACTGCACCGATTTTCGGTCAATACCTTTCAGTATGGAAAACAGATTTTAAAGGTGTTTGGAAATTAGCATTGAACCTAAGTATATCACACAAAAAACCAATAGTTGAACCAGAGTTAAATTTTACAGATCCAAAAAGAATTAAATTCTTTGAGCAAGTGTCTCAGGCACGGATAAGACAACGAAAACAGATAATTATCGCAACAGATCAATTGTTTTCAAACACCCTGATTAAAGACCAGAATCTTGCCCACGACATTTTTCTAACAGAAAACTCCCGCTTTCTATTCCAAGGTGAAGAACCAATTATTGGAAAAGCAAGAATCAATAATTTTTTAGGAAAGAACCAGATCAGCATAGAATCTGAGCCTCTAAATACCGATCGGGCAACTGGAAGTGACCTAGCTTACTCTTATGGCATTGCCTATGTCACCAGAAACATACTAATCACAAAATACCATTATGTACGGATATGGGAATCACAGGAAGAACATAAATGGAATGTAATCCTGGAGATTTATACACCAGCGAGTAATTGATAGGTGATCTTTGATAAATGACAATGGAGAATGGGTGTAAATAAAATAGGTATACCCAGTGAAGCAGGATATTCCTGACAACTGACAACCGACAACTGAGAACCAAGCCATGAGTGCAAGCCCGTACTATTACCGAAATCTGCTTGAAGCAGTCAATGGCCTTCGCAAAAGAGGCTATGATTATGAATTCATTATGAAGATGCCTGTCTGTATTGTGAGGAAATAAGTGAGAAATTTCAGCCAAGTGATCTAAAAATTACCGAATACTATCGTTTTGATGGGATAAGTGATCCTGAAGACAACTCAGTAATATATGGCATTGAAAGCATTCAGTGACACAAAGGCATCATCATAGATGCTTATGGAGTTTATTCAGACGAGCATAAAGCTGCGTTTATCTCAAATATAAAAGTGATGGATTAGAGCAGCTTGCTGATAATCATTTCTGTGCTTATCCCTTCAGCTTCAGCTTTATAATTCTTTACAATCCGGTGTCTGAGTATAGGCTCTGCAACTGCCATTACATCTTCTTTATCAGGTGAATATTTCCCGCTGATTGCTGCATGACATTTAGCACCAAGAACCAGGAACTGAGAAGCTCTCGGACCTGCCCCCCAGCTTAAAAACTTATTAACGTCATCAGTTGCCGTAGCTGTTCCGGGACGGGTTTTAGCGGCTAAGGAAACGGCATATTCCAACACATTATCCGTTATTGGAATGTTTCTGACCAGCTGTTGAAAATAGCTGATTTCCTGTGCATTTAATATCTTTTTAAGTTCAGGATTACGATTTGTTGTCGTATTTCTTACAACCTGAAGTTCTTCATGAAATGAAGGATAAGTCAAAAAAACATTGAACATAAACCGATCAAGCTGCGCCTCAGGTAAAGGATAAGTCCCTTCCTGTTCAATTGGATTTTGTGTGGCTAAAACAAAAAATGGTTGGGGCAAGCGATGGGTTTGACCACCAACGGTAACAACCTTTTCCTGCATTGCTTCAAGTAAAGCTGCCTGCGTTTTTGGTGGTGTTCTATTGATCTCATCGGCCAGAATGATATTTGAAAATATGGGACCGCGAATAAATTTAAATGAACGGTCTTCGCCCAATATCTCTGATCCGATAATATCTGAAGGCATTAGGTCAGGTGTAAACTGAATCCGATTGTAGCTAAGATCCAGAACCTGTGCCACAGTTTGCACCAAAAGAGTTTTAGCAAGCCCCGGCACACCAACTAGCAAACAATGACCATTACTGAAAATAGAAATTAGTACAGATTTGACCACATCATCCTGACCAATTATGACCTGTGATATCTCTTGCCTTATGCTTTTGTAAGAAAGGTGAAGGGCATCTACAGCTTCAACATCAGACTGATATATTTTCATTTTCTAATTTTTAGCGCTTGTCCAGCTCGATAACTGGGGACAAGTCTGGTACTCAGCATCAATTTTAATAAAAGTTATTTTACGACGCTTTTCAAACCATTCACTAATGGTACGGTTATTTTTATCTTCAAAAGTAACATCCTTAATCTTGGGATAATCTTGTTCAAGATTTGCCTGATGTGGCCCTGTTTTTGACTTGAGCCTTAGAAAGCGATACCCAGTCTTTCCGTCAGCCTGAGTAAATAATGAAGGCTTTGAAAAATTTCCAACTTTCATGGTATCAATTGTTAAAAACACCTGAGGATCAAGCTTGTCTGTAGGAATCAAAGTAGTCCGACTTTGAACATTATCTGCATTTAACATCAACCCGCCATTGTATTTTGTTTCATTATTATCAGAATGCAGAGATGCAGCTGCTGCAAAATCAATTTTCTTATCAATCACAGCTTTATAGATACTGTCAATATGTGCTTTCGCCCTATCTAGACTGGCAGGAGTTGACTCAGTTTTAATTAATATATGCCTAACATTAACCTGTTCACCACGTCGCTCAATAACCTGGAGCACGTGAAACCCGAATTCTGTTTCAATAACCTGAGATAATTCACCAGATTTCAGCTTAAAGGCTGTAGCTGCAAATTCTTTCACTAAACTGGTTCTGTCCATAAATCCCAGATCTCCCCCTTCTCGTGCAGATCCGGGATCCTGTGAATACAATTTGGCCAGTGTTGAAAAATCTTCACCATTCTTGATTCTCAAACGTAAAACTTCCGTTTTATCATGAAAAGATTCTTTCTCCACTTTATTAAGTTTTGGAAATACTACAATCTCTGCGATTTCTACTTCTGTATTGAAGAAAGGTAAACTATCTTTCGGAATGGCTTCAAAATAACGCTTCACATCAAGTGGCGTAACCGCCACATTCTCAGTAATCTTGGCCTGCATCTTCTGAGCGATCAGCATTTCTTTAATATCAGGTCTGATCTCATCCTTATATTGAATCAATGACCGACCCAAAAATTCTTCAAGACGCTCTGGTCCCCCGGCACGGCCAGTCATTGCACGTAAACGCCGCTCAATTTCTCCGTCTACCTGATCATCTGTTACTGTAACTGAATCGATAATCGCCTGCTGTCCAAGAATTTTTTGCGAAAGTAATCCCTGTAATATGCTGCATTTTACATCGGGGTTTGGAGGATTACCCTGAGCAAGATACTGGGAGTATTGCATTTCAATCTCAGATTGCAAAATAATTGAACTTCCAACTACGGCAGCAACTTTGTCGATGGATTTTTTTACTTTCTGTGCATGTAGTTGCACAACGCTTAATAGTAACAATATGATTAATGTCCCTAAGGTCTTTTTCATTTCCAATTTTTCTTCTTTTAATGCAAATAGAATTCGCAAAATATCGCCTTCTAGCAGTCCAATCCCTATAAAATACAATAAGCCTCCCTGCAGAGACCTTATGAAATTTTATTTCAGCAAAATTATCAGTTATTATTCATAAATCAATGATTTAAATGAATTGGAACTTAATAATTTGTAATTATAAATTTAACGATTCCTTCAGGAATAAATAACTTCAGGAACTCAACTAAGTTAAGCTTTTGAAAAAGAAGCTGCATGCTTTTAACTATTTTTAACAGATGCTTTATTAAGTTTGCCTGCAATTTCACCATAAATAATAAGATGTCGAACCTGCTTAGCCAAAACAGTAATGCCTTAAGGCTTTTGATGACAGAAGATCTGTACATTATTTATGAAAAGGAGCAGGTTCAAATCATAAATTCAGAACCACAACCTGAAATCAACAAAAAGCTTGACAGCATTTCTGATCAAGCAGTGGCAAATGAGCTAGTTCAGGAACCAAAGGAGCTGATAGAAATGCCAGTAACATCTGAAACAACAAGAGAATTCAGTTATCTGGGTGAAAACAATAAATTCTTTCTGATTCTGTTCAATGAGCCAAATCAAAAAGATATCAGCAGCATTCAGAAAGAAACCCTGTTAAAGATCATGTCTGCAAAAGGTATGGAATTGCGGGATTTCGCAGTTCTAAATCTGTATCAATATCCCGGTGTTCGATTTGATGACCTTAAGGAGTTTTTTAGTTTCAATAAAATTGTACTGTTTGGCGTTGACCCCCAGCAGATTGCCTTGTCTTCTCAAAGCGCTAACCAGATTATAAAAATTGAAGGTGCGAAAATACTTTCCACCTACAGCATTGATGAAATGATAAAAGATACGACAAAAAAGAGGGAATTTTGGAGTGTAATGAAAGACTTTTAAGATGGAACTGGTATTTGCAAGTAGTAATGAGTATAAAGTGAATGAGATTCGCGCAATAGTTGATGAAGACATTCATTTGAAAAGCCTTAATGATATCGCTTGTTTTGATGACATTCCTGAGACAGGTAGCACATTTGAAGAAAATGCAGGTCAGAAAAGCAGGTATATTTACCAGAAGTATCATTGTGATTGTTTCGCTGATGATTCGGGACTTGAGATTGATACATTGAATGCTGAGCCAGGTGTAAATTCTGCACAGTATTCTGGCACCCGTGATTTTCAACAGAATATGCAACTGGTTTTAAATCGTATGGAAGGACAAAAAAATAGAACCGCCAGATTCAGAACCGTTATTTCCCTGCTCCTGAATGGTAATGAGTATTTATTTGAAGGAAGCATTGAGGGTAAAATCATGCAGGAACAATCCGGAAGTATGGGCTTTGGATATGATCCAATTTTTAAGCCTGATGGTTACGAAATCAGTTTTGCGGAAATGGATCCTTCAGAGAAAAACCGCATTAGCCACAGAGCAATTGCAGTTAAGAAACTAATCAGCTTCCTTAAAACAAAAATTTAATTCTGCTTTATTGGTGATGGAACTTTAGGCTTAGTTACTATTGTATTTTTCGCTTTTTCAGTAGTGTTTTTCTTTTCTGATGACTTAACCGGTGCTTTTTCAGGGGTTTTTTTTACCGGTCCCAATTTTCCCTCTTTTTTTACAAACTTAGGGATAATTTCTTCTTTTGATTTTGGTCGATCTTTTGGTTTCCAAATAAATCCCTCTAAAACCCTTTCTTCCTCCTTGAGATTTTCCATCGGCGTAATGGAGGCATCAATCGAACGAATTGCAGTTATACTCTGGAGTTTATTATCGTCTAACAAAATCTTTAGCCGGCCACTGACTAAATGATTCAAACCGGTATATGAAGAATCCTCCTTCACATAATAAACACTTTCTGCATTTCCATCCACAAACATGCTGCTCAGTTTATTATCCTTGAAATAGCCATTAATCACTTTTCCTTTTATTTGATTAAAATTGGTTGAATCGGCATCTTCTGTATTAACTATAAAACTATCGTGCTGTAACAGCATATTATCCATTTTCTTATTCTTCATCTGCAGATAAATTGTATCCCCTGAAAGCTGGGAGCCCTGGGCCCAGATCATTGGGTTTACATAACATCTGACAGTTGAATCAGAATAACTAAAAAACATAGAATCTGCCCTGGCCTGCAAATCCGATTTGAATATTTTGGCATGATGATAGGCTAAAATTATTCTGGTCTTTGAAGTGTCGGCAGAGATTGAATCAGTAGGTAATCTCGAAGTCTTCAGGCTATCTGATTTACCCTTTTCATCAGGAGATTTTATATCCTTGTTAGTTTTTGATTTAGAAGGGGGCTTCTTTTCAGGTTTTACGATTGGTATTTCTTTATCCTTCGGCGGAATCAGCTTATCAGGTTCTTTTGTTATAACCGAAGTTTTAAGTGTATCAGAGGCTTCCACAATTTTATCCGTAATGATTGCGGCCCGTGTACTTGCAGGATCATAAGCAACTTCCTGAGACACTGCAACCGGCTCTTCTATGGCAGCAAGCTGATCGTCTGGAATCATTTCTTCCTTCTTGTAAGGAACAAGGTCACGCGTAAAAATCACTTTGCTGAACAGGGTATCAGCGGTCATCCAGATGGAATCCACTTTTGCAGAATCCGATTCAGAAATGATTACAACATATGGATTTATTGTTACAAGAATACTTTCTTCAGCCTTTTGATAAAGTCCTATCCCTCCCCTAAGCTGGGCCTTTTCAGCTGTATCAATAAAGATCACATTCCCAATCGCCCTTCCATAACCTGCTTTACGATCGTAGAGAAGACTATCACCTGTCAATGACTTACTTCCCTGAGTATACAGGTTTTTCTTACCAAACCGGGCCTGGTCACTTTGGGTATTATAATTTCCGTTCTCAGTGTAAAGCGTATCATCTTTGCCATAAATATTTGTAGGCCCATAGAAATAAGCAATTTTAGAAGTTGAATTATATTTGAGTGTATCGGTTTTGATCAATGCTTCAGGTGTGGTAAGTACTACATCATACCTGAAATATGAATCTCTTGAAGTCTCAAAGTAATATCCATTTTTACTGGTCAGCACATTTTTACCATTCACAATCTTACCCCCGCCAGTATAAGTTCCAATCTTGGTGGTCATGTTATAGGTTAAATGATCGGTGGTTAAGGTCGCATCCCCATCAATTAATCTTACCTTGTTGGTCAGGACTGCAAGTTTGGTATTTCCATCGTAGTTTAAATGATCAGAATAGATGACGGTTCCGGAAGGCTGAGTGATTACAACATGACCAAATGCCTCAAAAGTGTTTGCTGCCTGATTAAAATCAGCACTATCGGATGCGAGAGTTGACCCTTCGTGAACAAACACGGGACGGATTATTCGCGCAAACCCGAAAGACTGAAAACCTTTGACTAATTCGGATGATCTGATCTCAATCTGTCGCCCTTGAGCAAACGCTGCGACCGATAGTATTGAAAACAGAACTGAAAATATTACTTTTTTCACCTTACAAAAATAGTTTTTTGGCTAAGGTTTTTTAATTAAATAATTTTGAGCATATGGAAGCCCTAAGCCGACTAGAATCATTCATCAAACAGCATGCCCTTTTTCATGAGGGAGAGTCTGTCTTGCTCGCAGTTAGTGGGGGTCGTGATTCTGTATTGATGGCATATTTGTTCAAAGCTGCAGGCTATAGTTTCGGCATTGCTCATTGCAACTTTAATCTTCGCGCAGACGAATCGGAACTGGATGAGCGCTTCACAGAGGGGCTTGCTGAAGGACTTGCAGTCCCGTTTTATACTTGCTGCTTTGAAACCAGTGAATATGCTAGTGAAAATCATATTTCCATTCAAATGGCTGCAAGGGATTTGCGCTACAACTGGTTAGAAAAAATCAGGAATGAATTTAACTATCAATACACAGCTGTAGCCCATCATCAAAATGATGTGATTGAAACTATGCTACTCAACTTAACCCGCGGGACCGGTATTTCAGGATTGCATGGTATTTTACCAAAAAAAGGTAAGCTTATCCGCCCGCTTTTGTTTTTAAACAGAGATGAGATAGATGAATTGGTTCAAAAGAATGATTATAAATACCGGGAAGACAGCTCAAACCTATCCGTTAAATACACCAGAAACAAACTTCGTTTAGAAGTAATCCCTGTTCTTAAAGAGCTCAATCCGGCCTTGGAGCAAACCTTTGAAGCAAACAGAAGGCGTTTTGCAGAATTGGAGATCTTACTTGATCTTCAGGTTCAGGAAATAAAAGAGCGCCTGTTTAAAAAGCTTACAAAAGATGAATTTGAGATCAGTATTGCCGAACTGAAGAAATTGAATCCCTTAAATACATTGCTTTACGGATTGTTTAATCCTTACGGATTTACAGAATCTGTGCTCAATGATCTTAGCCATTCCTGGGATGGTAATCCTGGAAAAATATTTCATTCTTTAAGACATCAGTTGCTGATTGACCGCAGGTGTATAATTTTAAGTCCCATTAAAGAGCCTAGTTACGAAGAGACTTTACTTGATTCCCTTTCAGCGATTTATACCTGGAACGAGCAAAAATATGGTAGTAAAACTGTTCCTATCGGTCAGTTTGCATTAAGAATGGATGAGAATATTGCCCAGCTTGACTTTGATCTGCTCAGCTTTCCACTTAAATTAAGAAGCTGGAAAAATGGAGATTATTTTCTACCTCTAGGATTAAATCAAAAGAAGAAGCTTAGCGACTTATTTGTTGACAGGAAAATCAGTCTGAACCATAAAAAAGATATTGGGATCCTTGAAAACAATAATGGTGATATTTTATGGGTCGCCGGTTTAAGAATTGATGAGCGCTATAAAATTAGTCCCAACACAAAAAAAGTTTTTATCTTAGAACAAATCATCTAAAATGGAGGGAAACCAAAAAGCTTTCATAGAAAAACAATATCTGGGTCGTGATTACGGTCGGATCAGTATCCGAATAGTATTGGCTTTATTTTGTTTTGGGGCTTACTACCTTTCCGGAAGTCAGGGTCAGAACGCAGAGCTATTTCTGGTAGTTGGTTTCGGAATCCTTATTGGTTCAGTTATCATGATGTTTGTACTTCATTACAAAACCACTGTAAATAATAAGAGTATAGTTCTTAACGGAATATGGACTACCAAAATGGTTAAGATAGACTTGAATAGTATTGTTAAAGTAGAGTCTGTTCCCTATAGTTCATATATCATCAATAACCCAGTTTATAATCTTCATCAAAAAGGAACGATTCATTTTTATGCCGGGGGTAAGGATGCTGTCAAGCTTACGGACCGCGACGGATTAAATTATATCATCGGAACACACCGGCAAGCGGAGCTGGATTTGAGTATTAAGGGGGAGATGAAGAAGTAGTTCTGTTGCCTGATACCCGTCATTTCGATGAGCGAACTCAATTGTATTCTTTAAAAAGATAACAAAAGCGAAGAGAAATCTCATGTTCAAAAGCAAGCTCTCTATCTACAGATTTCTCCACAACGCATATTTCAAGCTCAAGAAAAATATATTGCCGATGCGTTCGAAATGACTAGGTAAGCACTTTCAATGCCCCATATTCAAATCCACTTAAATCTTCAAACCAATCTCCCTCAACCGCTCATCCAGATACTCCCCTGCAGTGATGTCTGTATACGCTCTCGGGTGTTCTGAATCGATGCAAGAACTCAAAGTAGTAAGATCCATATCTGCTTTTGGATGCAGAAAAAACGGGACTGAAAACCTGGAAGTTTTCATTAACTCCCTCGGTGGATTGACCACGCGATGGGTAGTAGATTTCAATTTATTATTAGTCAATCGTTGCAGCATATCACCTACGTTAACCACAATATCTTCTACATTCGCTTTTACAGGATACCATTGGCCATCGCGGGTTAAAACCTCTAAACCATCAGCGCTGGCACCAATCAGTAAAGTAATTAAGTTTATATCTTCATGTGCTCCGGCACGGACTGCGTCTGCAGGAATGCTATCGGGATTTTCAATAGGAAAATAATGAATAGCACGTAAAATTGAGTTGCCTTTGTGAACTTTATCATCAAAATAATCTTCAGAAAGATTGAGATAAACAGCAATCGCACGTAATAAATGCTTACCAGCATATTCTAAGCGCTGATACACCTCACTGGTTACCCTATTGAAACCCGGGAGCTCATTAACTAGAACATTATCAGGATACTCCTCCTTCACCGAATCACCATCTGTAACTACCTGTCCGCTTTGCCAGAATTCCTTTAAATCGGGAGTTTTTGAGTCCTTTGCTTTCTCTCTTCCCTTGCTTGTATACCCCCTCTGGCTGGCGAGTTCTGGAATTTCATATTTTAATTTCTGATCATCTGGCATACTAAAGAATTGCTTTACCTCAGTATAAAGATCATTGATTAACTCCTGTGTCATCCCATGATTAGCAATAGTTACAAAACCGGTATCATTAAACGCCTTGCCGATATTATCAGAAAATTGTTTTCTCTGCTCAGGTGTACCATTTATGTAATCGTCAAGATTAAGACGCGGGATATTTACTTCTGATGCCATAATAAATTGGTTAATTAAAGGGATAAATATAAAGGCAATTGTTAAGAAGCCAAGATATTTAGAAAAAATGAAATGCTATCACACTAATAATAAAATACTTATATTATTAACATTTACTCTAATCAGAAGTTAAAGCAAGCATAAATTGCAGCGGTAAAAGCTAAAAAGGAAATTTCTTCATCCTGGCCAGCATGAGGATGATGATAAAAAGGATGGCGAGGATTAAGAAAATTTTCATTTATTACTTTTTATTAAAAGTATAAAAATTGATTCATATTAATATGTACAAAACTTTAACCTTGTCTTCTCTAATGACTAATAATATTGACAAGGAGGTTACTTCGCTACACTCGCAATTAAAAAAAGCTAAACTCCTAGTACCCCGTACAAAAAATAAAAATCACCCTTGCAATACTAATATTTTTAGCATAATTTTACTTCCTATGACTGATCGGGAAAAAATCAAAGCTGCAATAAGCCTTTTAAAAAAACTTCAGAGAATGGTTGGATTTTTTATGAAAAAAGAAATTTCAGAATTGATTTCACAACTCGAAGAACAGGATTTGAATCAGGAATTGAATGAGCCCTTAAAAAATGAAATCACTCACTGATAAATTAACTCAGTGAATAATTTACTTTTTTTGTACTAGCATAATACTGGATGTGATCATCCCTTTGTCTTTCACTAATAAATTGACCAACACAATTCCTTTATTACTGGTAGGAATCGAAATAGATTTAACCGGCTGTTTTAAAAGATCTTTAAGCTCTTTACCAGACTTCAGATCGAACACCATCATCCGCCTATTTACATCAGTCTCGTTCAAAGAAAAGACATCATTATTTGATGTTAATTTAATAATCTGTCCGTTTTCCATAATGACACTTATTTCAGTCCCCCGCTTTACTGATGCAGCAATCGGCAGATTTAAAAGCAGGAAATAATTGTCATCTAGCGCCCTGATTGAGAAGCTCAATTTAGTCACATTCCCACCGTCTTTAAACTGGTACATGGAGGTTTGCCTGATATGCTCATTAGTCCGCTTTTCAATTCGATTTACAACAAGCACAGGAGCTTGGGCAAATGATTCTAAAGAGAACAGAAGCACAAAAAAAATCAAAGCTTTAATGCGCATTTTAAATTTTTTTATTCGAATATAAAGTTAGGAAATAAAATCAAAATCAGGAAAAAGCCTGACTTTCAAGCTATAAAATAAACACCAGGCAGTAAGACCATTTGGTGCCAACAGTATGCTTAAATTTTTCATTTATAGCACTTTGTTTTTATTTACTTTCAGGTGCTTTCCCAATTAACTCCATAAACTGATCCAGTTTCGGAGTAATAATTATCTGTGTTCTTCTGTTTTTTGCTTTTCCAGCTTCTGTATCATTATCTGCAACTGGATTAAATTCTCCTCTGCCTCCTGCAGTGAGACGCTTTGGATCCACACCATAAGTATTCTGTAATGACTGAACCACTGAAGATGCTCTCAAAGTACTTAAGTCCCAGTTGTTACGAATATTTGTCGTAGAAATTGGCACATCGTCCGTGTTACCTTCAATCAATACTTCGTATCCATCATAATCTTTTATAATTTTGGCCACCTTGCCAAGAATCTCCCCGGCCTGGTCCGAAATCGAATAACTTCCTGATTTATAGAGCATATTATCTGAAAGCGAAATATAAACCACCCCCTTCAATACCTGAACTTCTACATCCTTCATTTCTTCCCTGCTTAAAGATCGGGTCAGATTGTTCGTTAAGACCAGATTCAGGGAATCATTCTTGTTTTTAGTATTAACCAATTGCTGAATGTATTTATTAGAGCTGTTGATCTCATCCACCAATTTGGAAATATTTATATTCCCCTGATTACTGGAGGTTAAACATTTATTGAGCGCATCCTGTAATGAAGCAATATTCGACTTTTCGGATGCAATTTGTTCCTCCAAACTTTTCACCCGAACTCCGGATGCCAGAAGCTCTTTCTGACTAGTTTGATATTTCCTTTCAAGATCACGATTGCTTTCCTGAAGCAGATTATAATTAGTTTGAAGTTGACTCTGACTGGTTTGCAAGGCAGTATATTTCTTGGTGCTGACGCAAGATTGAGATACCAATGCTGCCAGCATCAGTATTCCTAAAAATCCTTTTATTTTCATGTTTTCAATATTCGATATCAGATGAATTTACAAATAAGGTGCCTAAAAGAAAAGATATACACTAGACCTTTTTTGGAGGAAGATCAAAAGCGATAGCATCATGCTCGAAATGCCCATTATGAGCACCATCACAAAAAGGTTTGTTTTTTGAGAGTCCACAGCGGCAAATAGATAAAACCGTACGGCCCTGAAGTCCGTAAACACCACCATTACGATCTACGATCTCAAAATCGCCTTCTATTTTTACGGAACCGTTACTATTGATTGTAAGTTTTGTTTTTGACATAATTGTTCGATATAATATAAAGATAGGGAAAAGGAGTTGAGTCCCGATAGTATTCAGATGGAAAATTGAGAATTTAGAATGAATCAAAGCAGGATATTATACCGAGGCAAGAGTGATATAATGTATGAATTGATAGTTGTGAAATGAACAATTTGAAATTTCTTGAAAAAGAATTATATTTATTTATAAAATGATATGAATATGAAAAAGTACTTAATGCTTCTAGTTGTAGCTTTATTCTTTACAGCCGCCAACGCAATTGACAAAGGAGAATGGACCGGATTTATCACTGACGATAAATGTGGGGTTAAGGGTAATAATAAGGGCCATTCTGCCTGTGCCAAAGACTGTGTAAAGAACGGCGCCAAAATTGTTTTTGTAAGTGGCGATAAAGTTTATGCCATCAAGGACACCAAAAAAGTAGAAAACTTCGTTGGTGAAGAGGTAACCATTACAGGCTCTATCACGAATGGTGTTCTGGAAATTACCAAACTGGTTAAAAAATAAGAACCGACATCTTAAAACACCTATAAACATTTGAACAAGTTTATATCTTTTAAAAAGTTCTTAGTTGATGGGCGTTTGGTAAATTTTTTGTTTTCGACCAAAAAGGGGTTGCGTGTAATTGTAACGATTACTTGCAACCCCTTATTAGTTTTATAGCACCGCGATTACTACTTCTTTAACAGGGGGTATGAGCTTGACCATATCAATGGTTTATAAAATAATGTGTGTTAGAAATAAAATCTTGCTTGGGAATTTTAAATTGCATGATTTTCTTTTGTAATAGAAATCAATCTCTTGAAATAACTTCAGTCCAATTGATAAAAACTATCATGTAAAATAAACCTTGCTAGAGAAGGTAACTTGCCGCTATTGGTAGTTTGAATCAGAACACAATTTTGTGCCGGAACTACTCCGTAGTAAAAGGGCTGAATCTGCCAATAACACACAGGCATTGTTTTTTAAAAACAAATTAATTGGTTTCAGATAATCTGAATAATTATCAGCCTATCTGTTAAATTCTTTAATTTAAACATTGGTTAAATTAAATTCTCAATTAAGCCATTGCTTTATGAAAAAATATTGCGGAGTAATTAGTTCATAAAACTTCCATCGCCCCTTCTAATCAGAGGTCTGTTATTATTTCCTACTGCTCCAGTCCATTTTTGTAAATTTAGACTCAAGTTCAGCATAACATAACGGCTGTTTGGGTTGGTAAAAGTTTCTGTAAATCCTAAATCATTTTGTGTTCTGTTGATGAAATTGTTTTGGTTCAACAAATCATAGGCTCTCAATTGTAAAGATCCTTTATTTTTAAACACCCGCATTTGCAACATCGTGTTAATAATGAAGGGGTTGTTCGTTATATTATTGCCAATACCACTTACATAATTTTTGCTGACTGCATACCCAAATTGGTATTTCTTGGCAAAATAAATGTTCCCATCTAAACTCAGTGCCCAAATTTTTTGAACGATATCATTAGAACGAGCTAAAGAAAAATCTATTTTATTAAGATCATATGAAACGTATGGATTTATATCAAACCAGGGCTTAGGAGTCATTCGTGGACCAAAACTTTGTTTAAACCCCCAGGTTTTTGAGCTGTTCATTTGGTTATTACTCATCGAAACACGGTTTGAGTTGATAACATTCCCAAAAAAACTAAGGTTATATCTTCTATCGCTTAGCTGCTTAGAAATGGAATAGTCGCCAATAGTGCTGTTGTTCCCATTTAAGTTTACGTATCGTGTTTCATTTCTAAATACACCAAAAGCACCTGGATCTCTAATCTCAACAACATTATTGACTACTTGGTCTTCTGTAAACGAGGAGATAAGTCTTAATTCATAGTTAATTCTTGAATTAGCAATGTAATTGCTATACTGAGCATTTAAACTATGTGCAAATGCAACATTCAAATCGGGGTTACCCACGATGACATTTTGGGGATTTGAAACGTCTTTAACAGGTTGAATTTGATTAAATAATGGCTCAATAGCTCTACCGTTATAGTTCAGTGAAGCTCTGTGCGTACTCGAAAGTCTCAATTGAACACGAGCAATGGGTATAAGTCTAAAATTTTGTTTATCAATTCTAGAGGCAACACTGGTACTGCTTCCTACCAAAGAAGTATTAATACCAGTGACACCCAAAGAGAAATTAAACAAGCTGCTATTACTACCATATCTGTAATTAATAGAGTTACGGTATTGCGTAAAGGAATAGTTAAACACGTTACTAAAGGTATCCAGAAGGGATAAATTTCCATTAGCCTTAATATCACTGGTCATGCGACTATTATTATAGTCTCTGTTTTCTACATTCGTGTTAAATTCCAACCGAGATAATTTCCCCAAAGGTTCTGTGTATGTTAAACTACCACGAACACTGTTTTGAAGGTTATTGACATCAATAAGACGATTAAGAATTGAATCACCTAGGAATAATTGATTACTATTTCTGTAATTGAAAAGATTTAATTGCTCATCCGCATTGTTATTTTCTTGCTGCCTAATGGTAGCTTCGGCAGAGAAAGTTCTTGAAGGAGTTTTAAAAATATGTTGGTAAGCCAACGTTCCGCCAATGTTTGGTCGGGTACTGATATTGTTATTGCTATTAACTTGATCCTGATTGATCAAACCTTTTTGAAAGTTTGTAGACCTGTTGAATCCTGTTGAATTGACAAAATTCAGGTTTGGGGAAAACTGAAGATAATTGGCACTATCAATCGCATATTCTATTTCAAAACCAATGGTATGTGTTTTATTATTGGATTCAAAGTTAGCATCCCGGTTAGAATCAGTTATCCCTAAAGTACTGATTGTTTGAGATCTACTTATGGTTTGGGCAGTATTATCAGTATAATTAAAATTATAATTGGCCAAAAAATCTATCTTTTTACCAAATTTGTCCCGATAAGTAAATGCTGGTGCAGTTCTTAAGTTAGTACCGCCTGTTGCACTTCCGCCACCGCCTCCACCAAAACCTACACCACTTCTTCCACCTCGGTTGGATGCTCCACCCAACCTGCCAATACTCGCATTTTGACCTGCAATTCCGTTGGGCGTTTTGAGTAAAGTTGCATTAACAGTAATGGTCTGATTCTTATTGATACGGGTTAAGTTGGCACTACCTTCATATTGATCGAGGGTACCAAGACCCGAGTTTAACCTTGCCATGTTGCCAACAGATTTATCTTGCCTTGTAGTAATATTCAACACCTTGGTTGGATCACCATCTTTAACTCCGGTTCTGGCAGCAGTATTTCCATAATCATCTACCATCTGAACTTTGTCTACAATTTCTGCAGGTAAATTCTGGACTGCTGTAGCTACATCGCCGCCATAAATATCTTTACCATTTAGACGTGCTCTTGCCACAGCTGTTCCATTTACAGTTACCGAACCATCATTACCCACTTGAACACCTTCCATTTTTTGCAACAACTCATCAACAGTAGCACCTTTCCTTACCACATAATCACTGGCCCGATACTCTACTGTATCTGTTTTATATACGATGGATGGCGTGCCATTAATAATGACCTCGCTTAATACTTTCTCATCATTTTTTAAGATGATAGGGTCTAAAGTAATTCGGGCTGTAGCATCATTGTATTTACCAGAAATAACCTTTCTGACATGGCCCAAAGAAGTTACCTGAACTTTAAAAACCCAGGATTTTACATTTTTAAAAATAAAAATCCCATCCTCATTGGTTGATGTTTTAAGTGTATCTGCAGTAGAGGTTAATATTACAGTTGCACCAATCACGGCTTGATCAAGCGAATCTTTAACCATACCCGATACTTGTCTCAGCGGAATGGGCTGGGGCGATGTAGCCGGTGGTCTCGGTGTTGATTGCGCAAAAAGCTGAGCAATTGTAAGGCTAAAAATCAATGTAAACAGAGTAATTTTAGCATTTTTTTTGCCTAACAGATACGCCGGCATGGCCCTTATATTCATAAAATGTTGATACTGAAATTCTAATTTTCTTTTGTTAAAACATATTTACCCCAGAAATCTGTGGGAGTGATTAAATCTTGGAAGTTAAAACTACCCATTCCACCGCCGCCTCCACCACCGCCTTCAACTCGTACCACAGTAACACTTTCACTGGCACCACCTCCGCTAGGAGCACCGGGAGGTCTGCCTCCGCCGGAAAAACCTCCGAAATTGATTTGTAAGCCATTAATCTTAATATTGTACGAGAACTCTTTAGGCTTATCCGCCGACATTTCTAATAATTCCAATGGGATGGAAACTTCATACATAAAAACTCCTTCATCACTGATAGAAGCAATCGTTTTAATACTGAATTCATTATAAATAGAAATTAAGCTATCCGGAATATCTTTAAAACCAAAAACTTTAATTTCTTTAGCGCCCGCTAATTGTGTTCTGGCTATGGCTCTTTGTAATGAATCTCTTTGGGTCGGACTCATATCCTGGAAGCGGCTAAAACCACCACCCGGACCGCCTTGCATTCTTACCCCTGCCGTAGCACCAGCAGCGCCCGGTCCACCACCCGGCCTGCGTCTGGCAATAACCGGATAAATTACTTTAAAGCCTTCCTTATCATTTTTCTTACCAGAAGGATTGACCGTCAAGGTAATACCGCCTAACATAATTTTATTATTATTAGTTACATCGTTTGATTGTATCGCTAAGTATAAGTTTTTAGCATCGTTAGCAAGGGTGTAAGTTAGGTTTGTACTTTTATTCGTTGCTTTAAAGTTGTTTACCCACTCATTATGCTTACCATCAACTTTCACTGCAGATACCCAAACGCTTCCTTCTTGAACATCGCTTAATTTTTGAGCGTGTGTTACCGTTAATGATGAAACCACAAAACAGAAAGTGTTTAAAGCGATTTTTGTAAATTTTAAAATGTTGGTTCTCATTTTATTCAATTTTAATTAGGATATAATCCTTTGATTTTATAAAAAACTCAATTAAAATGTTTCTAACACGTAAAAACAATAACAGATGTTTTTTTTGGCTGAAAATTCTGATAAATGGTTAATAATTGTGGAAGTATTTCTGATAAAACAATTATCGGACTAATTTAACCAAAAATGGTTTAAAGCATAGTTAAAATTTGTTAAAAAGCTATCAATACTTCCGAGTCAGGATAAATTTTTTCTTCTCCAGATTTTTTACCGTTGAGGCAAGGGTTGTATAAGGTGGTTTAGGATCAGGTAAAGCATTCAGAAAATCCTTAATAGTTCCGAAGCCGAGATTCCAGATTACCTGCATCGCTTCTTCTTCATTTGATGTTAACTTTTCCATATCTACGAACTTTTCGTAAATATTCTACGAACTTTTCGTAATTGCAAATTATTTTTGAAATATTTTATTTTTATGCCTTCGGCTTGTTGCTTTTCCTATTCTTTTTTCTGATTTATAGCATTCAATGCCTTTGAATGAATAGTCTGGACTAAAGTGAGAAGCTAAGGGTTCGAACCTTGACCCTCCCGACTGTTAGTCGGGATGCTCTGAACCAACTATAAATTATCTTTTCCTTTTTAAGTTTTTGCAGCTGTGATTGATATAAAAAGCACAACGATTAAAATAAAAAAATATGATTTTTAGATGTATAGTACAAATTTTAAGAATTTTAAGTAGGAGGCTAACTTAATTTGCATCAAATCTAAGCAACACCAAATTATCTAAAATTAAATTGGATGACCAAATAAATTGAGCATTAGAGAATTGTGATGAAAAATTGGAAAATGCAACTTTAGGCCCTACCTGAGCTACTGAAAAAATACTTGCCGATGGCCAAGTTTTGAAATTATAGGTAGCTGAATACCAGTCACTAGGGATTTCCCAGTGTAAACCGAATGCATTATTTGCGGAACTCGGGTAAGTACCACATCCACTTGAATTACGATTAGTGCCTGATTCAGCGACACAATTTACGTTACTCAATGGTGCTATATAAAATGTTTGAGCTTTCCAATTGGCATTGGTAACAGTGCCATCACTGAACTTGGCAATAAATCCTCCATCACCTGGATAAAAGGAATTTCCGCCATTTAATTCACTTCCAATACCTAAATTTTCTTCCCAATCAATAAGCTTAATGGCATATTTAATAGGCCTCTTTGCTTTAAATTTAACAAATATTGAATTAAACGGGGTATATGGAATTGGATCAACTCCTACTAATTTTCCGTTTACATAAAGTTCAAAATAATTATCGCCATACAAAAACCCACTGATGATTTCACCATCATTGTCAATGACGATGACTGGAGCTTTCGATGTATCTGCTTGATTAATATTAGATGGTGTTTTGCCAACACATTCATTATACAGGTCAAATAATTTTGTACCGGCAGTAAAACTATTTTCACCTGGCAATATCCATGTTTTATTGTCCTTTGAAATTATACTACCCATATTCGTAACCCTACCTCCATTACAACTAAAAATAGTACTATTCGTTACTATTCCAACTCCTTGTGTTACTGATCCAGTACCCATATAAGTTACGGGTTGAGTGACAATAGTATTATCTGTTTGTGAGGTATTTTTTGAACACCCTGTCATTAAAATTATTACAATAAGAATTACTATTTTCAAATTCATCTTTATTTTTTTCTGGATTTGATTTTGTTATTAACTAAACAGGGTGAAATCTTAACTTAGGTATTATGATTTCAAATGATAGACGTTTATAATTAGTGAGATAATTAAACCGATCATAAACGACTACATTTTTTTTCGTTTCCGAATTCAGTATTGCAAATCAAGATCATAAGGCAATCAAACAAAAAATGGGAACGCATCAATAAAGCTAAATTTTAAATTATCGCTGATAGCTTGATGTTGTTGCATTTCCTTCGGTATCGGTTAATATATAGGTAAACTTATTATTCGAGTCCCAACTGTATTTTACAGAACCATTTTTACTTCCAATTTTATACGTAAGTAAATAACCATTGGTACCTACAGCAGTAAAGTCTGTTATAGCTGCACCACTTAATGGACTAGTAGCTGGGCGCACTGGTTTGGTGAAAGCTTGAGGAATAACCTGATTTTCAGGGGCGGTAGTGGCTGGATCAAGTGTAACCTTTCCCTTTAAAGCCCCAATAACATACGGATAATCAGTTGTACCATGGTAGTGATAAATTCCATTTTTGCCAGTATGACCATGACTAGAATCAAGTTCAATCATAGTACTTCCATCAGGTTCTTTTACTCCATATACTGGAAATCCATCTAGTGCAAATGCAATAGGTTTTAGTCCATTTACTGTTGATAAATGTAGTGGTGCCGTATGGTAATGATAATCATCTGCCTTGCCACAATGTCCACCCCAAGTGTCTAATTCTCCAATTTTATAGGAGTCTTCACCTCTATTATTTAATGCATTAAAAATGGGTATTCCATTTACAGCAACGGCCACTGCACCTTTCATTAAATTTGTCTTTGTACTTAGAGGAACAGATGCGTACACTGGTTGTAATGGGATAGCCCAACTATTTGTGCCATTATAAGGTTGTGTAATTGGAACTTGTTGTTGCCAATTTGTAATCCCAATCATCATTTTATGATTAGGTATTCCATTAGATGAAATATAAAAATAAGTGTTATCCCAAGTTGTACTAATTGCAGGTTTAAATGCTGTAAAAGCTGAATCAATAAATAAAGTATTTGTTTTAGGAATTACTATTTCAATTGGGTTAACTGGTGAATTAGAGGTGGAAGTGGGAGTAGAAGTGGTAGATTTTTTACATGCAATAAAAACAGAAAACATGAATAAAAACCCTATCGAAGCTAACCTCATGATAGGATTTAAGGTATAATTATGAAATATAGGCTTTTTAAGTGTTATTAATACCAGTATTGAAATCAATAGAATTGATAATAGAATATATTTGTTTAAATCAGAACCATAATAATGATTGTTGTCAATTGTAACAGTATTGACAGCTGAAAATTTATTTATTCTAAAATTAGCTAATTTCTGATCATGAATATTTAAATCTTCTATTGATACGGGTATTATAAGCCCTTCTTCCTGTTCAAGATAAATTTTATTATCTCTTGCAAATGAAAAATTTCCTTTGACTATCTCGCCCGACTTAAGCCTCCAGGTGTTTAAAACAATGTTATCTCCTTTGTGATAGTGACCACCAGTATGCGCAAATACTGTTGTATTGTGTACTAAAAGGTAAGCAAGTACCAAAAAAAACAAATTTTTCATAATTAAGGTTTGGTATAAGTGACGCTCATTACGGCACTGTCAACAATTTTATTTTTCATCCCAGCTAATAGAATATCCATCGTAACCTGATTGTTAGGGACTGTAATTGTTGGCGGTCCGTTTAAAGCATAAAGAGTTATAATATAGGTTTTCGCCCCCGGCCCTTGAGAACAAGGAGGTGTATAAGTAGTTTTTCCGTCTACAGTATTAATTCCAAAAATCCCTATGGATTTTGAATTATCAGGTATAGAACTTGTGGTAGCTGGGATATTATACAATACAAAATATACGTGTTTATCACCTGTTGGTGGTATGGTATGCATCGTAATAGCATAGTTGGTAGTTGTGGAAGGAGCATCAAGCCATTGAAATCCAGGCGAAATCCCTAAACCGTCACACGTATATAATTTAGGATATAGTCCATTATTAGAAAATCCATTCCCGCTTAATTTCAATTGATTGGCTATAGTGGGCGCATTGGTAATAAGGCTTG
>CAMCTU010000007.1 GCA_945878525.1 Sphingobacterium thalpophilum | reverse complement strand
GGGTAATATCTGCTTTGGCAATACCTGCCTGCCATTGGGCGAGAGCTGGGCTTGATAAGAGTACACTCGCTATAAAAATTTTGCTCATTAGTCTATTCATTATCAAAAACAAATTACTGTCGTCTAATTATTTTGCGTTTCTGAGGCTTAGCAAGAATCTTTTCAACATTTTATACTCCTTGCATTCAAGGTTTTAAAAAAACTCCTTATTTTTCTATCGCTAAGACGCGAATGCTAGAGATTATTTACTTTTCACTTTTTGTGTCCTGGCTCTGGGTTCTTTCTCACTTTCTAAATATCAATGGAACATTATACTCCGGCATATTCTTAATACAAGGCTCAATAACCGCATAGGCATTTTCACCCAGGATCTTCTTCTTGCTTGCCAATGGCAGATTCGAAAATACCAGCCAGCCCAACTGCTGACGCGGGTCACGCATAGGAAGATCCGAACCATACAAAATCCGGTCATCCCCCAGAGCATCGACCATATATTCAATAACCCCTAATGGAACCGGAGTAAGGGTAATTTCTGCAAAGACATTTTTGTGTTTCTTCATCACTGCAATTACCATATCGGCCATTTTATAGCTTCCACCGGCATGGGCAATTACCCAGCGTACATTTTTATACTTCTCAGCGAGTTTATCAACTTCAAGTAAATCGCCTCTGGAAGGATGAATCAAGGCATATAAACCGTTCTTATTTCCATATTCCCACCAGATATCATAAGCGGGATTAAAGTATTCCATTCCATAGAAGTGATAAGGCTTCATTCCGATAATACGTTTATCTGCGTAAACTTCAGGAATCATTACAGCAAGCTCCTCCTGTGTATAATGTGTTGGGCTAAAAGTTACGAGTCCCCAATAACCCTTTGGAGAGACATCCAAAGCTTCTTTCACCAATTTATTACCCTGCACAGAATCGTTACTAACCACACCGTTCCAACTCATAAATCCACCACCAACAACACCCAGTTTTTCCATCATTTTGAAAATACCTTTTGGTCCGCCATTCTCCATATGATAACCGGTACCACCAGCTCCATTTACCCCCTCATGAAGCATATGCATATGCATATCGATCACCGGAACAGGTAATGGTTTTCCATTCCGAACAGCACTCATTAAAATATCCTCAGACCTGTTTGTATGAACTTTCGGAGGGCGTTGACCCCCTAGCAGGCGTATCAGATTTCCACCTGCCACTTTTGCTTTAGCCTCATCCGGGATGTCTGCATAATCGATATAGGTACGATGTGCTCCGGCCGACATGGTAGGCGCATCTGTCGCAAATATTAATTGGTTGATATGCCCTTTTTTGTACAAGAACTCTAATCCCTCATTGATCTGCATGCGATCAAAACTGATATGGAAATTAGGATGATCCTTCAGAAGTCCGATCGCATAACGCTGCTCCCCCCAGCTAATACCGGAAACAAGCAGCGGAATTGATTTATAGCGTGTAAGAAATTCATTCATTTCCTTCCAGCCCCCAATTTCGGATACTGTAGTGATGGTAAATACCTTATTATCATTCAGGTACTTCATCAGTTCCTGACTTGATTGGGCGCTCCAATCCCAGCCATTTGATGCAGGATGTATCGTAACCGCGCGAACATTGTGCTCAGCCATCTTTAGCTTTAACAGAGCCGGAGGAAGGCATTCATTCGTATGATGAGGCAACACATTCCACATACCAAATAAATTAGGATAGGGCTTTAGATTATTGCTTAATTCAAGGTTAGAATACATGGCATCATAGCTCAATGATAAAGTTGATGCTACCAACGCACCGGAAATAGAACAATGATTTAATTCTTTGATGAGATCTTCCAGCTGCCACTTTTCACCCGGATGCTTGTACCTTCTTGGACCAATGCGTGCAAAAGCATCAAAAAACAAAAGGTCTTTAGTTTGGGGCAATAAAAAATCCGCGGTAGAGGCTAGCAGGTTGCCTGGGTTCGCCGCCAATACGGTAGTTCCTAATAGTGTAATTGAATTCTTTTTGATGAATTCGCGTCTGGAATTACTCATTTTATATAATTATAGTAGATAGTATATTTTAAAAGTGGAATATAGATTAATTAGTATAAAAAAATCAGGATTTGGATACAATTCCTGACACTTTACCACCCCTTGCGATGATTCTTTCCAAAATCTCTATCGAATAAAAAAATTGCCTTGGAGTGTGCAATAAACCATTGGTAACAATTTTCTCAGGTTTACTGGAATAAAGCTTAAAGCAGTCATTATAATAATTTATTACCGTAGGATCATGGCTATGCTCGATTGTCAAAAGGCAAAAGACTAGAACATCATCTAGAGCACCCCAAACAACGTTACCATTCTCATTCAATTTAGCTTTCGGATTGCTTAGTGATAAACCACCATGATCCATATCAGATGGCATTCCTTTTGTGGGAATATAGGTCTTTTCGAGTGTCGAAATTCCCATTTCCAGTCCTTTTCTAAAGGTCGGGATATGAGAGACTCTCAGGGCTTCATTCATCACCATCCAGCAAGCCTGAATTGAATGCCAGCCGCTTACACCCTGGGGATAAAAAGTCCCCCAGTTCGGTGCATCAAAGGTATAAGGTCTAAAATAGTCGTCGAGCAATTCGAGCAACACGCCCTCCTTTGGCTGCCAGTGATGCTCACAAATCACCCGTACACAGTAAAGGGCAATACGCTCAACCGCAGGATCACGACTAACCTTCAGCAATGGAGTTAAAGCGGCTAAAAAGTGTTGCCAGCTTGGAAGACGCCGGGTTCCCGGCTCCAAAGCCTCGGTATGTGCATCAACATGCTGATAAGTTGGAGATAATAGCCGATCTTTTACTGATATTGCCGTTTTGATGGCCAGATCAAGATCTTTTGGATCCTTTGTTGCGATATACAATTCTGCTAAACCCTGTATCATGTAGATATCCCCATAATGGTCCAAAGGTTCTGTCAGCTTCTTCTTTCCGTCGCGACTCACAAAGGATGCCCATTTGTAGTCATCCGTCATTGCACTTTTTATCAGGAAATCACGGCCCTTTATCGCTACTTCCAGATGCTTTTTATCATGGGTAATATGATTATAGAGATAAGAGAACATCCAGACAGCCCTGCCCTGGTAATACATGCCTTTCTTTTCAAAATCAGGTTCCTGTCCCGGACTTATCGCATTGGCAAAACCACCATACTTGTGATCAATACCACGCTCCCAATTGGGAATATAAATCTCTTTGAGATAGTTTTGATGATATTTCAGCAGATCGGGAAGTGACATTCCTCCAAGCTTAGCGATTGTTCCTTCGATAAAAGGTTTTTCACTAAGGGATTCCGTTTGCACTGCTTCAGCAATCCTATCTGAAGCCAGAATCTCCGGGCTTAGCCCGATTCCTATCATTGCACCTAATCCCGCAAAAGAGTTTTTTTTGAGAAAATGTCGTCTTGAAGAGTCAGCACTTTTCATCTGATTTATGTTAATGGGTTTATCCTGCCCCTGCGGGATTATTTGAATATCAAAGTACCAAAAAATTGTGGAAGATGAAACTGTGGAACCGGATTCTGAACAAGATTCCAGGTTATATAATGCGGATTGGTACTGCGGCTTGATGTTTTATAGAAATTGGCTTTCCATTGAACGCCTTTTTCAGGTTGGGTAAAGTTTCCATATGTTGCAAGCAAGGAAAGTGGCATTTTAAATTCTAGGAACCAGGTTACAGGTTCTGAAATCTCCTGTTCAAGCTTTTTGGGTAAGGTGTGGGCTATTTCTACAACACTGAAGTCTTCTTCTTTTAGATTAGTCCGTTTGCCATCTTTGTGATAAGACATCAAGCCTGTCCCGCCGGCATTGATTTCTACATTAAAATATCTGAGTGGCCAATCCGAATCTGGTGAGAAAAAGAATTCAACACAGGCATCCGTTGAAACAGGGCCATTAAACTTTGTAGTTTGAATCCGGACATGACGATCTACAACTTTATAAATCAAATAAACATTCTCAGCATCGTACATCATTTTTGCAGTTACAACAGGTTGGAATGCAGGTAATTTTCCCATGAAATTCCGGATTGGAATTTCTTTTATCTTCTTCCATTGGAGCTTATCCCAATTTGCATCAATTTTCATTGAACCTTTGATCTTTTTGACTTTGTAAACAGAAGGTTTCTCAGTTGAGTTCGCTACCGTCAGCATACAGATGAAGGCAAATAAGAGTAAAAATGATATTTTTTTCATAGTTGTATATTTATTAATGTATGAGGTCTGAAGTATCCGACATCTGACATCAGACATGAGACATCTCAATTCTCCCCAAACCACCCTCTAGGCACCTTCAAACTCCACACCTCACTATCCAGTAAATAGTTTGGTTCTGCTGCGCCGCCGGCAATCCAGATCTTATCTTTAAATACAAATGCAGCTTGCTCATGCCGCTTGCTCCATTTAACATCAGATTTTAGTTCTGTCCAGTTTTTACCATCTTTTGAATACCAAACGTCGCATTTATTGCCGGAATCTGCCCAGCCACCCAATACCCACATCCTGTTTCTGTAAACCAGTGCAGAAAACCATATCCTAGGATCCCACGAAGCAGATGCAGTGACCTGTGTCCAGTTTATCCCATCTTCAGAACACCAGACATCATTCAATGAATTTACTTTTGGAGCGCGCGTTCCACCGCCTATGATCCATATTTTTCCGTCAAATACAAGTGCCTGCCCGTGAGTCCTTTTTGACCAGGGTGCGTTCGCCAGTTCAAGCTTCCATTCTTTGCCGTCGGCTGATGACCAGACATCGTTGAAAAGCGTAGTATCATTATTCTTATAAAAATCACTGGTACCGCCCATGATCCACATACGGTCTTTAAAAACTACAAAGCCGGGTGCCAATCTAGGGCTCCATCCTGCATTTGGAGTTTCAAGCACCCAGTCAGCGCCATCCTTTGATGACCAAACCTGATTACTGGTATTAGTACCCGGTAATTTACGGCCTCCCATAATCCACATTCGGTTTTTAAATACCATTGCTGCAGGAAGATCACTATGCTGCCATGGTGCGGTTTCTACAACACGGGTCCAGTTCTTTCCATCAGGAGACTTCCATACATCCCGCGGATTAGGTAACTGAGGTGTAAACCATCCCCCAAGAATCCACATATGGCCTTTAAAAACAAACTCACCCTGAGAATCCCTGGCTTGCCAGGCTGCTTCAGGGCTTTCTTGAACCCAGTTTAAGGTATTTTTTTGAGCAATTAAACCAGAGCCAGTACCGATTAAAATTCCAAATAACAGGACTAAATGCCTCATTTTGTTAAATAAATTAGGATTGAAGCATAGCTTGAAAAAATAGGTATCTCAAAATAAAAATAGCTTTAAAATTCTCTGTTATATGTGTTTAATTTAACAAACGATGCATCAGATTAATTTATCGAAATTTTGGACTGACCCTTAGGTAGGTTGATAATCAAGACATTTAACTTCTGATCATATTTCCAGTTTTTCAACAATATACTATTACGACTGATAGAATTGGGTTTTGAACCAATGGCCATTATCATTTCAACAGGGCTATCCGATTTCAGTTCAAGAATAGTTTCCAAAGAAGACACTTCCAAAGAAACCGCAACCGGAGCACTGAATTTCAGTACGGAACCATATCCTTCAAAGGTCTTTCCATCAAAATAGGCTTCCTTAAGCTTATTGTTTGATACAAGTGCAGAGAATTTGGAAGCATCTGTTTTAAAGCCTTCAATACTAGGATCTGGAGCTTCATTTAATCTGAAAAACCCATAATGAACAGAACTTCCTTCATTGAGCATGGCTCCAATCCATCCATTTGAATCAATGCGCTTTGGTTTTAGTCGGGATGAATAATCAGCATTCGAAGATTTACTTTCAGGCACCATAACAGCCAGAAAATCTGCATCTTTTAGCTTTTCGGAGGAAATGGCAATAAAACTCTCGTCCCGGTCTGAATTTCTGATTCGGCTTGTTAATACCTGAGGAGTAAGAATATCCATTGTTAAACGGGCTGCCGGGCGGCTTATAGTCATACGATTATCTGAAAAAGCAATTGAACTTTTACCATTCGTATGCTCGGCATGAAAAATCCAGTTGTAAGCATGTGCCTCCTGACTTTTTATCTGATCAAAAAGAAAAACAGGACCATTCTTTGAGCTCAATAAAGTCCGGGTATATTTTGAAACCTTATTTTTATAAACACTTGTCAGATCACCCACAGCAGCCATCGCATTATTTCCGGCAAAAGATTGCGTAATTTCAGGATGCGTTCTGAGGGCAGCAATACCGTTTTCAAAATCACCTACTGCCTGGCTTTCGGCATTCATATCTAACAACATAACATTATGACCGATTGCCTGAGTATAATAACCCGGGAAATACAGATTTGCATAATAATCACTACTATGACCTGCATCACTTAACAGTTCTTCTCCGTTATGTGTTAACAGAATAGTCCCCTGATCTGCATGATAATGATTCCCATTTGGTCCTGCCTTAAATATCATCACCGTCCCGGAGTCCTCCCATGAAGTTCTGCTAACCATATGCCCTTTGCCTTCAAAATGTTTTGACAATGGAAGTGTTTCCCTACCAACCGGTGTGATCCCTTCTGTATACCATAAATAGGGAATAATTCCACCCCTGGCCCTACCTGAATCCCATGAAGGCTTTACATATTTATACATGAATGGATCTTTCATTTTATAAACAAGCCACTGCATAGGCTGCTGGGTGAAATTGTAAGTATGGGAAACATCTCCTAAATCCTGATATGCTCCATCCTTAGCCTGAGTAACATAGATCGGATACTGATAAAACTCTTTTAAATTGGTGGTAGAGGTATAATCAACTCCAAAATTTCGTTCCAATGAATATAAAAATTCAACCAATTCCCGAAAACCCATTTCCTGGTAAGTATAGGGCTCATTATAGCTGCCTTCGGGCAACACAGTACGGTTGATAAACTGCTTGGTCTTGGCAAGAATGCCCGACAGATAAGGCTCCAATCCCGGTAAATTCTGATCATCGTTTGCAATGGCCATCGCAGCTACCCCTACTCCTGAAAGTATCACTCCAATGTGATTTGAATTGCTTGATGGCATACGATTCAGCTCAACCATATCACGATAAAATGGTTTGATCGAATTTGCCATAATGCCATTACGGATAGTTTTTTGCTCATCAGCAGTAAGTAAATTATACAAGATATCATAGCCTATACCCGCTGCAATTGCTGCTGGAGCTCCAGGATAGTAAGTATGATTACCGTTGGCTTCCATCCAAGGGTGGTTCCAAGATGGCAATTTACTGATCTTTAAAAGTGCAGCTTTTGCCCGATTGGCAGCATCCATATTTTTTGTTAATGCATATTGCCAGGCTTCGTTAGAGATCACTCTGGCCAAAGCATTCTGCGTATTGTACCATCCTCCCATACTGGCACTTGCGTAGGGCCCGCCGGTTACCGACTCGGGTGCGACCATATTCTGAGCGGGAAGATTCTCTATATCAATTGCTGATGGTTTATAATTTTGAATTAAATTATTTAGAAGTTTTTTAGCGGACTCAGGCTCTGGTCCTGCCATACGGGCATCCAGTTGAGCCTGAGAATGAAAAACTCTTGGATGAACACCTGCTGCGAGTTCAGAAACAGGAACGATGAACCATAAATCCCAGGAAAATTGATCTGATCCTATTCCAGACTTAGCCCTGAGCTTCCACTGACCGCGCGGATCTGTAGGCTTAATCGTATAAACCACATTGTTTGACCATATGCCATCCGAAGCTTGTAAATCGCCATGACTTCCATCATCATAAAATTTGATAGTATTTAATACCGTTTTATTCTCCGGACTGATAAGCTCAGCACTTACTTCACTAATTGATTTACCTTGCTCGGCTGATAAACTCAGATTAATTATTTCGCCACTTGAATAATGTTTGTTTAATACTGCATGGCCAAACTGTTCAAACCAGGTTGAGCGGGGCGATTGTGCGATAAACTGCCTTGATCTTTCACCATTCAGCTTAAACTCGTCAACCAACATGCTATAGCTTGGTAAGTGATTAACCAAAGGATAAAATGCTTTCAAAACAACAACTTGTAAATGAGCTCCTTCCATTAATGATACTCCATTTAGAGCAAATGAATTTAGCGGGATATCCACCTCAACCCAAGTATTTGCCTTTGGTGATAAAATGGTGTGGGTAAATAATTTCCCGTCAAAAGTCCCGAGGGAAACATCCAGCTTCTCAGGTTTTCTGTCACTTATAAAATAATATGCAAACTTGAGCCGGGTAGTATTCAAAGAATACATATCAATTCGCTTCGTAAAACCCTGACTCAGATCATTGGCATCATTCGGCTTGGTTATTCGAGAAAGAGAACTCCCCTTTCCTCCAAAAGCAGGCTCTTTCTTTGTACCAAATAAAGGATCATAACCAGTATCCTGCTGATAAGGATAAGGTTCCCAGGTAAACATTTCTCCTGTATCGAAATTATCATGGATGACATAGGGAACCCTGCTTCCGGATGTTTGTCCTTTTGATGCAGTTACAAAAAGGAAGAGTGAAAGGAAAGGTAGTATTGTTTTTAATTTCATTGTGTGTTTTTGTTGTCTGATATCTGAAATCTGATGTCTGAAATGTGTTACCAGTGATATGTAATTTAATGGTTCATTTTACGATACTGACCTTATTATTAAGATGGATTATATTTTTTTATTTTAAATCTTCTTAAAATCGCTGAGTTCCCTCAACTGTTGAAGGGCTGCTTTCGGGATGACATCCTGCTTCATTTGATTTATGTAGTTATAGTCAACGCTCGATTTAATTGTCAACTGTAAACTGTCAATTATTTACTCACTTTACTCTATTAATCAATTCCATCGACGCATCAATTAAGGCCTGCTCCGCCTGAGGCGCATAAGGACTTCCATTAACGGCATAACCTCCCTCAATATACTCAGCAGCGGTTGCGATATAGCCATTAAATCCGCCTGCTACACCCAAAATAAACGTATTTGCAAAAGGCGATCTCTGTTTAACGCTTAAACCAATTTCAGTAAAGACTTCAGCAGGGAAGGTTACAAAAACCATTGTTCCAATGCGAATAGCCTGCATGGGCATTAAATACGGAGCAGGATTTTCGGGCAGGGATTCAATCCGCTTCGACTGATTTACTGCCTGGTTAGCAAGCCAATAATCCACTTTATACTTATCCAGAGTTCTTGGTCCGATGGTTTTCCCTATTTCACCTTTAGCAACCAATTCACGGGCGGCTTCATTTAATCGTTCAACTCCCTCAAGGTCTTTGGGATAATAAATGACCAATTTTTCCTTTTCTTCTAAAGTCTTTTTTGCCTGCTCCTGCCAGCGAAGGGCTTCTTCATGTGTGTAAGGGAAATTTGTCCGGATTGGAATTTTGAATTTATCATAGGTAACTTTTACATCCAGGTTTGCAGAAGTTTTGATCTCTGGCAAAATTCTGAGCACAGCTTCAGTAAGCACAAGGCCTTTCTTTTCGGCAAATTCAAAACTCCTGATTCCCTGCATAAAGGCACCTACTGCTGATAATTCTGCCTGATAGCCCACCTTGGCATCACCTTGTGCAGATTGAAAATAACCAACGACAACACCTTTAGGTAATTTCTCCTTTATTCCTTTTATCGAAAAATAAGGCCAGTCTTCAGTAAATTTAAAATTATGAAGATCCAATACAGAGGGATGACAACCATAATTGAAAAATACCCCTAATAATTTGCCCTGAGCATTCTCAACTTTAATGACTGCAGCTTCAGGATCAGGTGGAACACCACCATGCTCCATCCTTCTGTCGTTCATCGCCATTCCAAATACTTCTATTGAACCTGCTCCAATCTTCCCATTAACTCTGCCCTTCCATGCATTTGCAGCACTTTGAACAGTCCTGCTAATGAAAAATTTAATGTAGGCATCCTCAAGATTACCCATCACAGGCCCGGAATGTGTGTGAGTAGATGAAATAATTACATTTTTAAAAGGAATACCGGTTTCCTTATTTACCCCGGTACGGATCTGATCCATCACCAGTTCAGACATATTTACTACAGCAACAGTAATCATTGCAGCGCTTATTCCATCGGCAGCTTCTACAACCAGACTTCGGGCAAAGAGATCATCGTGAACACCGGTTGAGGTATTGGAGCCCCTGTCGTATCCCGCCATCTTTACTCCGATGGGATTTGGCGGTGTGATTACCGTTTCTGCAACACCCACTTTTATCTGTGCCGCAAGACTTTCAGTAAAACAGATAAATACAATCAGAATGATTGATGATACCTTTGAAATATAGGTTGTTTTCATAGCCTGATAAATATAATTGTTGAAAATCCCGAAGATTTGACTCACAATTGCAGAAATTTAAATCTGCTGATTAATTAAAAAAGGAGAACAAGCACATTAAAGAATTACTGCACCTGATCATCTATCTGTTTTATTTAGCTTTTGTTTCTAAAGTATGAACCGCTATCTGAGGAGGATAATTATATTTCAATGCCTCGTCCTCCACATACTTTACAAAATCCTTTTCATTATTGTTTACTTCACCGAAACTCCATGCTCCGAATATCATGTACTCATAAGTTAAATCTTTACTTACCGGCATTTTAAAAACATGGTTACCCCCAAAATTCTTAATAGCCTGGTATTGGGGTCTGTATTTATCCTTAATTACCAAACCTATTCCCTGCCATGGTACCATTAAAACCTCATCACCTATATCCTCATCCGGAATTCTGGCTTCTACGTCCTTACCCATTGAAATGGCAATTCCATTTTTATTTACTGAAGTATATTCATTCATAATACGGCGAATCCCTGCACCAAACATCGCACTGGAATTCGGCGCATTAAATTCATTGAATTTGGTCTCTACGGTACTCCAGCTTTTACCTGCATAGGCAGTGTAATACTGATCAAGTTCATAGAAACCCTCCCCTGAATTCCAGTTAGTGGTAGAAACCTTAATCATACTGCGAAGCGGACCATTGTATACCAGATCGAATGCAAAGCGGCTATCGTTAAACGGACCTTTGTTCTTAAATGGGGAATGATAAGCACGTGCAGGGTTCTCCATATCCATCGGGTTTTCAAAAACACACATTCCACCAGCACCAAAAGTATTGGCAACTGTCATGATATCTGTGCCCATTTCCCATGGCATATAATAGCCTGATTTATTGGTTGAGTATTCATAATAGGCAGTTAGCATTGGAGCTCTTTTACCATGCAGATCAACTTCATGGGGATACCATAGTTTCCAGCCCATGTCTTTTGATTCCCATAAAGGAACGGTATGACGACCGTAATTGGCTATGGATGCATGTACCTGATGTTCATACATTCCTCTCTCGTAATGGTCGATATAGATATAATAATCTCTTGACTCTTTTGCTGCCATATCTGCCATAAAAAAGATCTCATCCCAAATTCCGTCTTTATTCTTATCATCAACCTGAAGTTCTATATAATGACCATTGGTTTCTTTCCTTCTAACATAACCACTATTAACTTTAAGTTGTTCTAGGGTAGGTTCAGGATCAGATGGAAGTCTAGGATCAACTATGCCGATCCAGCGCTCAGGAATATTTTGCATTGGCAAGGATGTACGGGGCACCACGATCGGACATCCTTTAACGGGTACATTTAAAGGATTGGTAACTGTGATTTTTATTCTTCGGGTTGGGGCATAATCCTTCCCCTCGGTATACCAACCGGCACCAGATTGGGCATTAGCTATTCCTGCAGTAAAAAGTAAGGTGATAAATACGGCGATTTTCATGTATTCTTTGTTTAAATGGTATTAATTATTATTATTTCTTCTGAGATAGTGTAGGGATGAAGTTTTTAAATACGATCAACTCTTTTTATGAACTCATCAAAGACCTGAAAACTAATTTCAACGCAATCGAGAGGGACTTTATCTGCTGTGTCATCCGGTCGGTGGTAAACAGGTAATGTTTTTTCGTCATAACCTCTGCTGTTTGCATGCAATGCTTTAGCACCTGAAGGTTTGAAGGGTAATGAGTCCATTACGAATCCATCATTTTCTCCATAAATCGGAGTAGATTCAATCTTCAGGTCTTTGTGAATATCCCTGATCATATCTTTTACAAACTGGTCTTTCGAATTGATCCACAAATTCGGCCCGTAAGTGAGTGAATCAAAGTTAAGGACGTACTTAATATCTTGCATTGTATTATCAGCAATACGGCCTTCTGAATAATGGTAAGCGCCTTCAAAAACATATTCCTCCGAATCAGATGCTACAAAAGTCAGGGTATGATGATGTTCCCTGACGGATGCTGCATGTGAAAGCATTAACATAACAATCACCGATGCAGCATTATCATTGGCACCTGGAGTATTAAAAATAGTATCCAAATGGGCAATAATCAGAATTTCATTCTTGCTTTTTCCGGGAATGCGTCCAATGATATTGATTCCCGGGGCTTTGTGAATGGGTTTATATTCTGATTTAATCCATGCCTGATTTTTATTTTTTGCAAATCGGTCAAGCAAGAGAATATCCTGTTTCCCAAGTCCGAAAACAGGGACTGATTTGTCCAGGTTTCCGCTTGCCGAGCCAGCAATTGCTCTTCCATATTGATTGACTGAAAAATAGGCAAGAATCTGAGCACTTTGCTCATCCAGAATTGCGTAACCGGGCCCATATTTTATAAATATTCCCTTTACCCCTTCAGCAGGAGTTCCAAAACCTCTTTTTTGTGGTATCGCTTCAATATGCTGCCCTCCCACAATCAAATCCGAGCTGCTTACCGGACCCCAGTCATCAAACTCATATTTATCATAATTAACTTCAGGAAGGGAGCGCTGCATTTCATTCAATACAATCTTTGCAGCTCTTGCATAGGCTTTACTGCCACTTGGCCTCGGACCGATATCCGTCACGAGTCGCTTCAATAAGGAAGTGGTATATTCCTGACGTTTTTGTGATGTGGAAACAAGATCAGATGATAAGCTGCGTTCAGCGAAAGACCATTTATTGCTGAGCATTAAAAGTGCCAAACCTCCGGTCATTTTAATAAATTCAGCACGCTGAATGTTCTTATTAATCATCATTACATTTTTAAGAGATGTCTATGCTAATTTATTTTAAAAAGTTTAGAACTCAGTAGTGTTAAACAACAATTGTAATTGAGGTTAAATAAATTCAGAGAAAGTTTACCAGAGAATATCAATAACAATAAATTCAATGGAATTAAAAATGCCTTATTTCATTTTAAATGTACTTCTTAAAACCATAAAGATTTTAAGTACATAAATCATGAAAAATGAAAAATCAGATAAGAGAAGAATTAAATCCCTCCCTTATCTGATTCTAATTTTATAGATTATTAAGGTTTCTTATCCCACCAAAGTTTGGTGCTATTTTTATCAGGACCTCCCAACAGTCCAACAGCAGCAGTTACAGCAGCTGCATTGGTTGAATATTCTGTTGTGGTAAACATAAGTCTTTTCATTGTTCCTGTAACTGGAACATCTGGATTTAAAGAGTTAATAATTGGGTATCCTTTTGGATATCCTGTCCTTCTTCTCTCAGTCCATGACTCCCAACCATCAGGATAAATAGCAATCCATTTTTGAGTGATAATTTGCTCCAACCTCTTTTCAAAACTTCCCGCAGCATCATAAACAACAGTAATGTCAGAAGCTGCCGGAGTGTTATATGCATCAGCAATAGCAACAGGTTTATTTGTACTCGTCACATAAGCCTCAATAGCCGCTGATGAAGCTGAGGTACGTTCGGTTAATGAAGCTCTAATACCCGCATTATACAGATCCTGTTGAGTTCCGCCCATGTTCCAGCCTCTTAAGGCACCTTCAGCTCTAAGGAAAAAAACCTCAGATGTAGACAGTACCCTGTTTGGAGTGGTTGTACCTGCTCTTCCAATAGAAAGCCATTTGGTACCTACGAATGAGTTCTCATTATTAAGCACTGCTGATTTAGCTTGCGCGGGAAGACCATTTCTAAAGCCTTTATATCCACCACCAACAGCTGCAGGAGCATAATACTCACCAATACGAGGATCCTGAAATCCATTTAATATACTAGCTGCGGTAGCACTCATACGGAACTCATTTATATAAGTAATCCGTGAAAGGAGATTGATTGAATTTGCAGTAGATATCAAGAATGCTCCTTCAGCATTTGTTGTAAATACACCAGCAGCAACTGCTTTCTCAGCCTCTAGTTTAGCCAATGCTGGGTCAACGTAAGCCAGACGTATAGCTAATCTTAAACGTAATGAGTTTGCAAATTTTAACCATTTATCTGCACTACCAGAATAAATCTGATCATGTGCTGCGAAAGCACTTCCACCTGCATTTGCCTTTAAAACAACACTAGCTTCATCCAAAACCTTGAAGAAATTTTTATAAACAGCTTCCTGAGAATCATATGCAGTACTAGTTTTCTTATTGCCGAATTCAGAATAAATGATCGGACCGAAGTAATCTGTCATACGGTGATATATCTCCACTTTCCAAACTTTAGCGATTGCATTGCCAACTCCATCAGTATTTTTCAACACCAAATCCAACTGCACTGCAGGGGAAGAATAGAAATTACTCCAGTTACTGGCAGTCCATGAACCTACATCCTGAAACTGATCAGAATTAAAGTTGGCATGAGTGGTTGCAAAATACTGCGAATAGATATCACCGTAAAGATTTTGTGCAACCTGAAAGACCTGTGCATGAAGCCCGAAATATTGAGCCTGTGCAAATGCCTGACCCAACAGATTTACATCAATTTGGCTCTCTGTAATTAAATGTTTTGGAACATTTAAATCATCAAATTTATCTGTACATGCTATTGGAGCTGCCAACAACATTGCTGTAAATACACCAGTCAGTGACTTGGCATACTTGAATTTAAATTTATTTATAATCATAAAAATCTGTTTGATAAAATGGTTAATGTTAAAAATCAATCTTAAGATTTAAGCCGTAGGATCTTGTTGTTGGTGGAGCAAATGATTGGAAACCATCTGAATCATTACCAATTCCAACTGTGAAATCAGGATCCAAAGTTTTAGAAGCTCTGTATAAGAAAAATAGATTTCTTCCAACTAATGACAGTCTGACTGAAGATACAGGTAATTTACCAAATACTGTTTTTGGAATATTATATCCCAAAACAAATTCTCTCAATCTAGTATTAGTTGCATCAGAAATGAAGGCCTCACCAACTGGTGCATTTCTACCACCGATTCCTTGCCAAAATGCTTGTGCAGAAACTGGAGTAGTATTTGGAGTGCCATCTGCTTTTACACCAACTTCGTTCTTGAACACATCACGTCCGAAAAGCAATGTACCATCTCTACCAATCGTGGTTTCTTCCAATAAACCAGAACCGGCTAAAATCGCATCAGTTAAGGAACCTACAACACCACCTTGTTTGTGAGAGATTGTGAATGAAGCACTTAGTCTTTTGTAAGAAAATGCGCTAGAAATACCACCTGTCCAATCTGGATTAATATCACCAATAAGTACCGATTTTGCTGCAGTGTAAGTAGGCAGACCATTTGCACCAACTACAACTCTACCTTGTGTATCCCTGATAAATCCTCTTGAATACAATCTTCCATAGGGCTGGCCTTGTTCAACCACAAAATCGCGGAAGAATGAATCACCACCCACAACAAGTCTTGGACGCTCATCAGAAAGTTTTAACACCTTATTTTTGTTAACAGCAAAGTTTACATTAAAATCCCAGTTGAAGTTCTTTGTTTTAACAGGAGTACTTGTAATAACTGCTTCAAAACCTTTGTTCTGAACATCTCCACCGTTTATAAATGCAAGACTTGCTCCAGAACCTACCGGAAGAGCGATTGTAAATAACTGATCTTTTGTATTTGTTTTATACAACGTTAAGTCAAATCCTAATCTGTTATTAAATAAACGTGCATCTAAACCGAACTCAGTGGAAACCGTAGTCTCAGCAAAAAGATTTGAATTAGGCAATGTACCGCTAAGTGCCAGGTACCCCAAATTACCACCTGCACTAAAAGCAGCTGTACGTTCTAATTGGTAAGGACTTGGACTGTTACCTACTTGTGCCCATGTACCTCTGATTTTAGCAAATGAAACTGCTGAGGGAAGTGTCATGAGATCAGAAAGTATAACACCCAAACCAAGAGATGGATAGAAATATGAACGATTTGCGGCTGGAAGTGTAGAACTCCAATCGTTACGCCCAGTTATATCCAAATAGATTGCATTTTTAAATCCGATGGTTGCAGAAGAAAACACCGAATGTGTTTCATAGTTACTGCCCGGGAAATAAGTTGCAGTTGGCAAAGTTGTATTATTTAATGCAAAGAAATTTGGAACAAGCATGGCAGCACCTGTACTTGATGTCATGGTGTTATTTCTAAAACTTCTGATACTTGCACCAAGGTTGAAGTTAACATTCCAGTCTTTTGCTACATCTTTATCATAAGTTGCTAATAAGTCCCCATTTACCTGATTACCACTACTCTCACCCACCTGAAATCTTCCAGCCGGATCCCTGTAAGTTCCGAAATATGACTTTTCAGTATCAACAAAATTGTCACCATCAAATGATCCACGAGCCATTACTTTGATTGCATCAGTGAACTTGTAAGAAAGTGATGTCATCGCTATAATTCTACTTCCGGTGTTGTTCTTTAAATTTCTCTCCATAGCCCAATAAGGATTTGATCCAACAGTAGTTCCTGGTAGCCAGTAATCCTGACGGGTATATCCCTGTGCATCAACAAATTCATAATTAGACACCATTGGAGTCTGAATATTTGGCGGCATTGTTAAGATCTGTCTGTTCGGGTTGAAACTACTTTCACCTTCAGCAAGTTGATTATCAAGAGATTGACGCATATAATCTAACTTGCTGTCAAGAGTTAATTTTGAAGATAGTTTATTGGTTACCCTCAACGAGACGTTATGCCTTTGTAACTTATTATTAGGAATAATACCAGCAGCATCAGTTAAAGTATAAGTAAATACACTTTGTGTTTTCTCACCACCAATACTGGCAATTAAGTTAGAAGCTATGTTACCACCAATTTGATACAAATCCTTTCTTGCATCAGGTTGGTTGGTAAATGAATAAGTCTTGCCTGCATTAGCCGGATTGATGGACCATGTTGCAACACTTTGACCTTCCATTTTTGGGCCCCATGAATCTTCAGAACTTTTTATATAGACACCACCTGAACCTTGTCCGTAAATACCCTGGTAAGGAGTTGCATCAACTGCTTCATTTAACATATAGGTATTATTAAATGACACGTTAACCTTCCCTGCTGCTCCTTGTTTAGTTTCAATAACGATCGCTCCATTTTGACCCTGGCTACCGTAAAGAGCTGCAGAATTCGGGCCTTTCAACACGTTTATTGAAGCTATATTATCAGAATTCAGGTTATCAGGGAAACCTCTAACAGGCACACCATCAATAACATATAAAACCTGATTATCAGAACTGATAGAACGGTTACCACGAAGTACCACACGAGATGCAGAACCAACACCTGTACCTGAAGAATTAATTGATAAACCTGCTACTTTTCCTTGAAGGGAATTAATAACATTCGGTTCGCGTGCCTGAGTAAGCTCTTCAGTTTTAACGCTTTGGGTACTGAAAGTAAGTGATTTTGCCTCTCTGCTGATACCTAATGCAGTTACCACAACTTCGCTTAAAGATGTTGAAGACGCATCCAAAATAACATTGATTGCTTCCTGTTTATTTACCGGGACTTCCTTGGTGATATAACCAATGTAAGTAAACACGAGTATTGCATTATCAGGAACATTTAAAGTATATTTTCCGTCTATATCGGATGATGCACCAATATCAGTTCCCTTCACCTTAATACTGACTCCGGGAAGGGTCTCACCTTTTGCATCTTTAACCTGGCCTCTTACTACAATATCCCGTAAATTTGCGGTGTTATTGACCTTTATTTTACCCGAAATAAGCTCATTTCCTGACTTTGGATTATTGACAATCATAATCCGGTTATCAACCTGTTTAAAATCAAGAGATGTTTTAGATAATAATTCTTTGAGGACATCCGAAATAGTCATTCTATCCGCAAACAAATCCAGCTTATTAATATCCTTTACATCAGCATAACGGTACATAAATTGAAATTGAGTTTGCTTTTCAATTTTTTGAAATGCCTTTACCAGTGACTCATTTTTAAGCTCAATTTTAATTTCAACTTTATCAATTGCCTGACTCTTAACAGGCGGAGCTGAGAATAATTGAATCGATGTTGTTAAAACAATAAAAAATGCTAATCTAAGTTGCATAATTATCAATAATAGTTTTTCAAAAAGTAGCCTTAAATGATAGGCAAAGTGAGGTTTTTGCTGATTTTCAGCAAGAATGGTAAAAATATTCATAGTTTTACATCGGTTTAAATTTATCAAAATGACTTCTAGTTTTAGAAGACAGAATTTAAAACATCAATTGATGGACGATGGCAGTCGGACAACAATTATCCCTCTGAATAATCTGTTCATACAGGAGGTCAGAGGGTTTTTTATGGGGCTAGGTCAAAATTCATAGTTTTTGTTTCAGTTGTTTTTTAATATTTAAAGGTTCTCAGTCAAGAATTCTTCTATTTTGAGCTTATGGTAATTGATGATCTATCATCGCTGTATTGATAAACTGCTTCATTAAACTCAGATATACTTTTTAATATCTGATCTAACGTTTCACCCTTCCTTACAATGGTGGTAAATCGCTTGGATCTGATACTATCATCATTAATTAAGATTTTAACCTTGTAACGACCCTCCAAAAGCCTTGCTGCCTCATCGACGGTTACATCACTAAGTAATAGATCCTGCTCCATCCATTCAAGATATTCGGAAGCATTGACCACTTTTTGTACAATGCTCCTGTTGTTCTTATCATAGCTGATTTGCTGATTTGGTGTAATTACACCTAAAGTCCTCTTGTTTTGGTCTTCAATTCTAACCTTACCGCGACTCACTATAACCTGTATACTGACACCATCAGACCAGGCATTAATTTCGAATGCTGTTCCAAGAACTATTGTCTTAAGTTTACCTGTATGAATGATAAATTGTTTCAGAGAATTATGCTTAACATCAAAATAAGCTTGTCCATCAAGGTATACCTCCCTTTGCGCAAGTCCGTCAAAAGAGGAAGGATAATTTAGCCTGGAACCCGGTTTTAAAATAACAGTACTTCCATCAGGTAACTGAATTAGTCTGTTTTGCTTAACATCTGTAAGCCTTGAAATAACATTAGTCTGCTTTGCAGGTTCAGTTTGAAAAAAATAAGCCCCAAAACTGATTATTAAGAAAAACACAGCTGCAAGAGAAACTATACCAACCAATCTTTTATAATTTGAAGAAGAAACTTCTTTCAGACTTATTTCATCTGCAAGAATTTCATCCCAAATTCTGGATTCAACCTCATTTCGAATATCATCTTTCTGATTCCTGCTTAATGAATCAAAAACATCCTGTTCGGATTCAAATAAATTATAATGCTTAATAAGCAATTCACATTCTTCTTCAGAAGCTTTATGCTTTAAGTATTTTTCTAGTAGTTCAGAAAAGTATTTTTTGGTCATTTAGTAAAATCATGTCTACCCTAATAACAGACTAATTAAAATGAAAAAGTCCCATCTTAAATTAAAATAATTTTAAAATCCTAATGGTCGATGCTATAACCGACAACTCTATGTTCTGCGGAATACCGGCAAAAGGGAATAAACTCTGGTAGATATTAAAATACAGTTAATACTGTACCAATTAAAATTTGATAAATCTGAGAAAGATTAGTAAAAGAAAACGCGTAATTGCTCAATTGCTTTTCCCAACTGATTCTGTACAGTTTTCCTGGAAATCTGCATCTGAGCTGCAATTGCCTTGGTGGGAACATCATTGTGGAACCGAAGTCTGAATATTTGTTGCCTTTTAGGAGGAAGTGTGAGTAATAATCGCTCATAAGCCGAATAAAACTCCTGCCATAGAATATTGGAATCGGCACGATCATGCTCATCAGGTATATTCTCAAACACGTCTAAATAGGGTGTTAAATTTTTGTTCTTTGCGGCAAGTTTAAATACCTGATTACGAACTGAAGTGCTTAAATACGCAGGAAAATTACTTATTGGGTTATGCCTGTTAACCCAAATACTCACGAAAATCTCCTGAACAATATCCTTTGACTGATCCTCATCCTTTAACCGTTTATAAGCATTTGAATAGGCCTGTTCCCAGTATTTGTTATATAAAATATTAAAAGCAGTCCGTTTACCTTCCTGCAACTCCAACAGTAAAAATCTGTCATCCTGAACTTCCGGGTTAATAACTTCCATTAATTAAGATTTTTAAACAAAACAGCAATCCATTATTAAAGAGATATAAATTAGTGAGGTGTATTAAGTTCTGAAATATACAATTCAATTCTTCTTTTAGCCTTTCATATAAAGTTCACTTAAACTTAACTATTAGAAAACATTAAAACAATTAAATAAACAAATAATACAATCTTAAAATTTGACTGTTTTAAGCATCAAAAAACTAACAATATGTATTCTTTAGTAATAAAAAAATCACAAAATGTATTATTTAGAAAAAAACCAGTCCCTTTGTGAATCATTTAATGAAAGTAATTTACGTTTACGTACCCGAAAATCCAAAAAAAAATAATATTTTTTATCAGATTAATTGAAATAGTCTAAATATTAGACAAAATAATAATCACTTCGATTGACTAACTAAACCAGCTATTGCATTCAAATCATAGACGATTTTTCCATCCCGAATAGTCAGTTCACATTCAATCTTTTGTTTACCATCAAATCTATTACCGGCGACATCCCTGAAACCAAACTTTCCATCACGAATGCTTAAAACTGCAACATCAGCGACAGCACCGACCGAAAGATTACCTAGTTCTTTACGATTTATTACTTGGGCAGGTGTCCAGGTACTGGCCTTAATTAGTTCAGTAAACTTCATCCCCATCGCCAGGAAGATGGATAAAACATTTAGCTGATCCTTCATTGCCCCGTTTACACTACCCTGATGAAGGTCTGTTCCCATAGTATTTGGATAAAATCCTGCCTCTAAAGCCGGCAGAGCCTGATTAAAGTTAAAACTACCACCACCAAATCCAACATCAAATATGATCCCTTTACGTTGAGCTTCAAGTACGAAAGGTTTAAATTTCTTTGTTTTGAGATCAACAATGGGCTCTACTACTCCCCTTGATGACTGAATAAAGGTATGGGTGTATATATCCCCGGGACGAAGATATTTTGTAAACAGCTCTTCAATGGATATAAAAAGTGTGTTCAGATCAATCATCACGGGCATATTAGCCAGTATACCTGCCTCAACTCCTCTGCTGATTGGAGTCCATTCAGATCCCGTAAAATGTGCAACCTTAAAACCAACCACATCATTCTTATTTGCCAGTGCAACTTCAGCAGTTTTTTTAGCGTCCATATCACTTACATTCTGTTCATACTTTTCAATTCCCTTCATCCCCTCCCCTACAATATTCAATAATGAAAGAACCCTTGTTTTTGAAACATCAATGATATTTTTCTTAAAAGTTGGAAAAGATTTCCAGCCTGCCCCTCCGGCATCTACAACTGTGGTTACACCTGCCCGGAAAGTTGACTGATCAGGAAGTACAGCCACAGTTCCACCACTCAAATAACTATCCGGATCAAAACCATAGAAAACATGGGCATGCAAATCAATAAGACCAGGAGTTACATACATTCCTGTAGCTTCAACAATCTGTACAGCAAGCGCGGTATCAATATTTTTTGCTACTCTGACAATTTTGCCATCCTGAATTGCAACATCCATTGTTTCATTGATATTGTTTTTTGCATCAATAACATGGCCACCCTTTATAAGGATTTTATATTTGCTTTGTGCATTTACAGCTATGGAAATCAAGGAAATTGACAGTAATAGAAAAAATGGTTTGCGTAGCATAAGCTTTTAATTAAAATAAATACCAAATTTTGTTAAACTCTGGCTTTAAGCAATTCTTCAGTAAAGCGCCTGGCAACAATTTTCTCATCTCCAGGCTGCATCATCCATACTGAAAGGATCATTGCATCATTTATACTCTTGGGTGCCTCTATAGAAGGTTCACCGTTGCGTAAGTTTAAAGTCATTTCTCTTGGCGTTAACTTGATCGATGACTGATCCCATGAAATCCTGAGAGTTGGAGTAACATTTGCAATTGGCGGTACAAAAATTTCAGCTTTAACTCCGTTCACCTTTTTAACTGCATCCAGAATTACATTAGCTCTGTCTTCCCACATTTTCCATTCCTTCCCATGATCCAGGTTAACAAAACGATCAAGAGCCGCATACATCCCGAATATTTCCTCCTTATTCACTTTCATACCCCTACCGATATTACCTCCACCCGGAGGCGCACTTAGTCGGGCAGCTGCGATGATCTCTTTTCTGCCCATTAGAATACCAGCACTTTGAGGACCACGTATGGCTTTTCCACCAGAAACACAAACCACATCATAGCCCATATCATTGAACTTCCATAAGTTCTCAACAGGAGGTACATCAGCCGCAATATCAATCATTGCAGGTATTTTATGCTTTTTAGAAAGAGCAAGCCATTGCTGATGACCTATTTTACCCCATGGATCTGCTTCATTATAAAACCAGGTCATCGCAGTTTTTGAACTGAATGCAGCTTCCATTTCCTCCACAGTCTCTACAAAAACACGCTTAATTCCTGTATTCGTAAGGGCATGATCATACGAACCACTATGAGTCTTTTGAAGAATGACCTCATTTTTCTCAAATCCTGAAAGGTCGGGTAATAAGGCAACTTTAGCCTTATCCATGCCTGTTAGAATTCCGGCTGTACCAAGAACAAGTGCGGACCAGCATCCTGAAGTTACCATTGCAGCTTCTGAATGGCACATCGCTGCTATTTTCTCTCCAACTTTATCCTGAAGGTCATTGTACAGAACATACTTTTTAGAGGCATCCTGTATTGCAGCCATCACCTCATCTGGCATTAATGATGCAGTATGGGTCGTATAAACTCCATAGGCATTAATGAATGTTCTTAATCCCAGTTCTTTTACCAGATCGCGTTTTACAAGTGATTTTACACCTGCACTTGCCGAATTAGAAGGAGCACCTGTTAGTCCGCCTGCTAATGGGGCAACCGAGAGGTATTTAATCAGATCTCTTCGTTTCATACTATTGATTAGTTATTTTGGAACTTAAAGACGCTGAAGGCTTATCAAGAAAAAAGACACAATTGGCATGGGTTTGCAAAATACTTGCAGGGAAATTATTACTTACTTCATTCTCGAGCGAATTCTTAACTGCTTCGGCTTTTCTTAAATCAGGAACAGAGCAAATAATCAGTTTTGATTTACAAATTTGTTTAATTGACATACTTATTGCTTGCTTTGGCACTTCATCAATTGATTTAAACCAACCTTCATTAAACTGTTGTAATCGACACTTTTCGTCTAGATTTACAACAATGTAAGGTAATTCTGTGTCGAAATCTGCCGGAGGATCATTAAAAGCAAGGTGACCGTTTTCACCAATACCTACAAGAGCAACATCAATGGGATGTTCAGAAATTATCTGATTTAACCGCTTACACTCAGCTTCCGGATCATTCTCTCCATCTACAAGATAACTGGCTTTTAAAGGAGACACCAGATTAAGGAATCTCTCTTTTAAATATTTTCTGAAACTTGCAGGTTCTGTTTCAGGTAATCCGATATATTCATCCAGATGAAACATCACTACTTTGGACCAATCAATACTCTGATCAAGAACAATGCATTTTAAGGTTTCAAACTGGCTTGCTCCTGTTGCAAGAATGACATTAGCCTGTCCTTTATCCGCAATAGCATTTTTTATACCTTGTATTGCAGCAGCAGCAGAAACCACACCTAATTCGGCAGGATTATTGGATATATTAATTTTCATTATATTCTAAATTGATAATTTGTGGCAATCTGGCCGTATATTAGGATTATGTATTTATTATTTTTTAGCTGTAACAGTAATTTCAATTCTGGCCGGGCCAATCAGGCTTTTGATTCCCATAATTGATCGTGTTGGACGAGGTTCATCAAAATAAGTACGGTAAACCGTGTTCATCCGTTCGAATAATTCCATATCAGTAAGATAAACCTGCACAGATACTACGTCCTTATAATCCATATCGGCTTCTTTGAGTATTACTCCGATCTTATCCAAAGTCTGCTTTACTTCAGTTTCAAAGTCCTCAGGGATAACACCGGTTTTAGTATCCTCTCCGCTAAAACCAGCAACATAAAGCGTTCCGTCAACCAGAATGCCAGGAGTAAAAGGCAGGCCCCTGTTATAGCCTTCAGGCATAATTATCTTACGCTCGGTAGAAACTTTTTTTGATTCAGTAGTTACGTTGCCTACACAGGATGTCAATCCAATAATAAGCAGAGCACCTGATAGAGTTTTTGATTTCATGTTTTTTGATTTAAACTTACAGTCAGTTATTAATTAACAAATTCAGAAGCAGGCAAGGCTTATTTCCCGGAACTTTTTCTGATCTTACTCACCTCGAGGCTATTAACCGGACTTGCCTTATTACCAAAGCTTTGCCGGATATAGGTTGAGATTGATGCAATTGCATGATCATCTAAAAACTCAGCATGCGCAGGCATCATTCCCTGCCAGGATTGACCATTAACCATGATCTCTCCATCCAATCCATTAAGAATAACACTGATCAACCTTTGTTTATCACCGCTTACCCAATCAGATCCGGCAAGTGGTGGAAAGCGACTGTTATCACCTTTACCATCCCGCTGGTGACAGGATGCACAATAGGTATTATATAAGATACTTCCGGCTAAACGATCACCTCTGTGCAAATTATCCTTTACTTCATCAGGCGCTTTAATATAGGATCTGCTCTTTCTAAGCTCCATTGCAGCAAGGTCTTTCTCCCCAAACTCGTTCTTATTTCCCTTGTACATTACCCGCCAGATCTTACCTTTATTAGACTCAGAAATATATAAAGAACCATCCGGCCCTGTTGCAAGTCCCATTGGGCGATAAACGGCATCACTGGTGTTTATGACAGTGTCAACCCCAGTAAACCCATCCGCAAAAACCTCCCAATTGCCTGTAGGCGCTCCATCTTTAAAAGGGACAAAACAAACGATATAACCTGCCTGAGGATAGGGAGACCGATCTGTTGAACCATGAAATGCAACAAAAGCTCCCTGCTTATAGCGTTCAGGGAATTGATTGCCCTGATAAAACATCACATCCATGGGTGCCCAATGTCCGGGAAAACCTATTGCAGGCACATCAAATTTTGAAGCTCTTCCTATGATCTTACCATCACCGCCATATCCTGGTTGCAAGACATTCTTCTTCAACATATGATCATAATAGGCATAAGGCCAGCCAAAATCAGATCCCTCTGTTACTTTAAGTAATGGCTCAGAAGGTAAAACAGCTGCCTGCCATGCAGTATATAAATCAGGATAAATCGTACGAAAATTATCAATACCGTTCATAACTGCGTATAAATGATCATCTAAGGGACTCCAGACCATCCCAACTACACTCCTGATACCAGTGGCAAACTTATAGCCGTCCTTTTGGGTTTGGTTGGTTTTGGAAGCATCAAACCTCCAGATACCACCATGGGTTTCCAATTCGGGTGATGGATCTAGACCTTTACCTTCCGGGATTCCGATTGGCCCATATTTAGTAATATCCTGACCGGCATCTGAAGGAGTGCCAAAGGGAACATACATATAACCTTTGCGATCAAATGCAACAGGCTTGGTGGTATGCCAGTTATTGGCCACATTCGGACTCAGGTCAGTCAGTACTACTTCTGTTTTACTTTGAGGAACTAACTGACCGGGTGTCAGTTTATTTTTAAGCACCTGATTAACGGTACTGGTATAGAGATAACCTTCATGTATGGTCATTCCAACTGCTGAGCCTCCGATATCTTTATAATCACCAAAGTATACAATTGAATCAGCTCTGCCATCCCCATTCAGATCACGCAAACCTACTGTACCTCCTGAACCCTTCATTGCCCTGTTAAATGTCAATTTAACATAAATATCTCCGTTGTCATTTACAGCCAGATGCCTTGCTTTACCGATGCTGTCGACAACGACTACTGCTTCGAACTTATCCGGAAGGAATAATCCGCCATTATCAGCTGAGCCCGCAGGCAAATTCCTGGAAATTTTGGAACAGGATAATATAACCAGGACAATCAGTAGCAATACCATTCCGGTTCTGATGACCGGATTCGTGAGATTGACCAGGAATTGATTCTCAAATTTCATTCTTATTTTTTATCTTTTTAAATATCTGATTAATAAGCCCATATTTTTTTCATACTCACGAGTAGAGATGTATTGCTGCTCAGATGAATCAACGATTCCCTTCCCATTTTCATCGCTAAGCTTTGCAGTATTCATTTCTGACCCATCCGGCAAAACAGAAAAAGGTCTGCTTATTTGAATATGCTTTACAAGCCAACGATCCTGATCCAAAGCTTTTATTATACCCAAAATTGCAGTTTCGTCGGGTAATACAGCGTTTGAAGATGCAGTAATAAACTGCGACTGAGGTAAAGTACCATCCTTGCTGATTCCCACTTTTAAGGGTGAATTCCTTGTAGCTTCCTCCGATGAAAGTGCGTTTACCCTTTGGAATTCATCTTTGAGGAATTGAATATTAATATTGGTTTTTCCACCATAATGTGCAAGCAGATTATTATCGTCATAATCCCACCAATATTTACCGTCCTTCACTCCCGTACCTTTGCGGTGAGCATATAGGCCTTTGTTAGTTCCCATTTCAATAAATGTAGCATGAGTTCGGGTACCTCCCAGACTTTTTTCAGCAGGTAGACGGCAGCTTTCAAGCCATTGGATTGCATCAGGTATACGTGCCAAAAATTTCCTGTCGCCTGTGAGCTGGTAATATTTCATTAGTAGTAAAACGTGAATATAAGTAAACCCAGGCATCAGTGCAGGAGGTTCATAACTTCTTGCATGAGCAGGCTGCAGTTCCATATTGTATTGTTGCCCCCAGCCGCCCTGTGGATTTCCTTGTTGTGTAATCAGGTAAAAATTCATTCCCCGACGAATTGGATCCAGAAAACGTTGTTCCCCTAAACTGATATAACACTGTATCAGAAAATCAATATTACCTGAAATCACTTCATCATTATAAGTATAATATGCAGAATAATCCTCTTTGCCATTTTTAGGATGATTGTCTTTTAGTGGGAATCGCTGCGGCCATCCACCAAGCGGATACTGACTGTCAATAACAAGCTGGATAGCTTTATCAAGCGCAGGTTTGTATTTAATATCCATCTTCTGAAGATAGAGCCTGAGAAGATAAGTAGCGGGCCCTGAAGTATTGGAATCATCAAATGTGGACGTTCCGTAATAATAATAGTACTCTTCAAAGCCCCAAGCGTTTTTTCCGATCGTATTGTACCAGTGTTTTAAGGAACGATCTCCGGCAAAGTCAATCATGTAATTCCAACCTCCTTCAGGCAACTGACCCCAGATAAGTGCAGAGGCAACTTTTTCTGCGGCGAGATAATAATATTCATCCCCTGTAGCTTCATAAGCATCTAGAAATACATTTCCCATACTTACAGTACCGGGATCTTGAACCCATACCTGAGTTTTAAATCCTTCAAGCTCACCCCATCGACGGGAAAAATCAGGAAGATAATGTGCAACATAGCCTCCATTCACGCTTGCCTTTTCTACCATAAAGCGGGTTGCAGCAAGCATCGCGTTACGGGCATCCTGGTCTAGTTTTTTGGCTTGCCCAAAACTGTTTAAAACAGATAGTACAATAATTGAAAAAGTGGCGAAATTAAATCTTAAAATTGTCATTTTGATGAACTAGTAGTTTACAATTTTCTTGACACTAGCAATCTGTTTATCAGTTAAAATTAGTTTGCCGGCAGCTGCATTTGACTCAAGCTGTTTGACATTAGAGGAGGATGGAATAATTGGACCCATACCTTTCATAGTTAACATATAGGCCATTACAAGCTGACTAAGTTCAATGCCCATTTCGTTTGAAATTGCTGCAAGTGCGTGTAGTTTAGTCATATTTTCAGGACTTGCCTTTATTTTCAGATCTCCTTCATCAAACAAACGATCGCCTGGGCCGGCAGTTACAGGATTAAGGTATCTGTTGCTTAGCAGACCTCTGGCCATTGGACTCCAGCCTATAAAAGAGATGCCCTGTTCTGAGGCATATTCCATAACCCCTTTATCAATTACTGATTCGCCATCAAGCAAATCAAACTGATTCTGTACTGCCAGTATCCTACTTCTTACAGACATTTGAGATTGTACAGCTTGGTAAGTTTTAAGAATATCAACACTGGCATTTGAAACCGCAAAATAACGAATTAGATCCTGCCTGACCAGATCCTCAATTGCTGACAAACTTTCTTCAGGAGGAGTTATTCCGTCAAATCTGTGAAAATAAAGCAGGTCGATATGATCAGTTTGAAGTCTTTCCAGACTTGCATATACTGATTCCATGATATTACCTCTAGAAATCCCACAATGATTCGGACTTAATCCGTCCATAGTTCCTGACATTTTTGTAGCAAGGACTACATTTCGCCTCTGTTCAGGATGCTTTTTAAACCATTTACCTATAATTCGTTCACAATTACCAGAAGCATTATTGTATCTGTTTGCAGTGTCCCAGAAAGTAACGCCTAAATCAATAGCCTTGTCGAGAATGTCAAATGAATTTTTCTTATCGATACGTGCCTCATCTCCACTTTCCGGATAACCCATTTTCCAGGTTCCAAGGCCTATGTTTGAAACCTTTAATCCGGACTTGCCGAGTAAGCGGTAAGGCATACCATTAAAATTTTCAACCACGAATGGCGCATTGTAAAATGCCTGGCCTTCATATTTCTGTTTAATCATCGGGGAATTTTATTATAATTATTGAAAAAATAAAGTCTCAATATACGTTTACGTTACGATTCAGGAAAAAATTCCTGAAGGCTTTTCACCTCTGCTCGTTATACGATCGATCGCGAGTAAGCCAACCATTAACTGTCTTGGATAATGATAGTGTTCTGCTCTTATCTGGGTATGATTTTCCATTTTTCTGTCTCCACTATCAATCACAAATGCATATTCAGGCCGAACATATTTCTTTCTGATATACTCCTCAGTTCTGGCGTAACAATTAATTGCCCATTCATCTCCGGTATGTTCAATCAGGATCATTGCTCCAATCAGAATCTCTTCATGAACCCAGCGTAATTTGTTCAAAGTCCAGGTATTATTATTTACGTTTGTGAGTTCATGATAATAACCCCCATAAACATCATCCCAGGAAGTATCCACATGTCTTTTAAATTCTTTAGCAGAACGATGAAAGAGACTGGCGTCCTTAGTCAGAACTGCATAGTTCATTACAAATGCAAGAGTTTCACAACCATGACCAAGATCGCCGTATTGGGAGGCTACAGGATCGCTTAAAGGATTTAAATCATGCCCCAGTGCTTCATTCAAAAGTCTGTAGTCAGAATTCAGGTGATGATTCATAATAGCATCAACGCATCGATCAGCAAGGGCTCTGATTTCATTATCATTTTTTTGCCTGAGCATTTGTGTGCATACACTTAGCAGAATCATCCAATGCCCGAGAATACGAGGCCCGGCTATTCTGCTTTCTGCCTTATAATTATAGGTAAATTCTGGTCTGTCATAACGCTGAACAGCATTTAGGACAATTTCTTTTGCCTGCTCAAAATACTTTGTTTCGTTAACAGCCTTTGCATATTCAGCAAGTCCTTCTGCTACAAAGAGGTTCCCGTAAATATCCCCTTCGGTATCACCAATTGGATCCCCCTCCTTAGTGAAAGAGGAGATATAATAACTGCCATCTGTAGGAAAGCGCTTTAAAATAAAGTCCTTGGATTTACGAGCGATCTCAAGATAAGATGGGTTCTTATCCAGATTATTATAAAGAAAAGAATACATCCATATTCCCCTTCCTTCATACCATGCCCGCTTAGTGGTATTGACAAGCTTTCTGGTAAGAATATCCACAGAACACATAAAACCCCCTAATTCATGATCCACAATATACTTATCCATATTTGGAATGAATTTACCTAACAAGGCCTCACTGTACTCTTCACGAAGCTTTTTAAAATCCAGACCACTAATCTTTTTCAGATCCAGAGATTGTGAAGCAAGACTTACGTCTGGCAAAACAGATCCTGCGAGAGTTGCCGAGGCCATTAAACCCAATCCAGCTAAGGTATTATTCTTTAAGAATTTACGCCGGGAATATTCATTGTTTTTCATATTGTATTGTTTCAAGACAAAGGCTGATTTCATTCAAATAGTCCGGATGTTTTACCTTTACGTTTAATCATTCTCTTCAAAGAAAGCAAATTAAGCATCAGGTGCCGGGGATGATGATAATGTTCAGCTCTTGTTTTAGCATATTCTTTCACAAAGCGGTCGCCGGCAGAAGCCCAAAATAAATTACCTGGCTTTGCAAAACTCTTCAAAACATATTCAAGTGTTTCATTAAAAAGCTTTTTAGCCCATTCCTCTCCGGTATGCTCAGCGATAAACATACTACCTATCAAGACTTCCTCCTGAAGCCAAAGTACCTTGTCTACCTTCCAGATATTATTGTCTACATGATCAAGTGATCTGAAATATCCGCCATAAACATCATCATGAGCAACATTAATATGACTTTTAAACACCTCAGTAATTCTGTCAAAAAGCTTTTTATCCTTTCTTCGGACAGCTTCGAAGTGCAACATCCAACACATTTCTATACCATGACCTGTATAGGCAAAATCCTTGTAAGAATTATCCGTTCGACTGAAATCATGATTTAAAACCTCATTAAACAAGTTATACTTTGGATTTAAGTGATGATTCAGACAAGCATCCAGGCATCTATCGGCTAATTTCTCCATTTCAGCATCCGGGCCATTCTCTAAAATTTGAGTGGCAGCACGCAGAAATACCATCCAATGGCCAAGAACCCTTGGGCCAGGAATTTTAGGTGCCTCAGAGTTTAGGTAGGCAACATAATAATCATAATCAGGACTATCGTAACGATCAAGACAAGACAAAATAAGCATTTTAGCAATCTTAAAATACTGTTTATCGTTAGTAGCCTTTGCGAACTCAGCTAGTCCTTCTGCAACAAATAAGCTGGAATAAATATCGCCTGGGCCTGACAATGGATTTCCATCATTGCTGTAAGAGGAAGTAATAAATTTGTCATCCTTAGGCAAATGTTTAAGAATGAAATCCTTTGATTTTCTTGCTATTTCTAAATATTCAGGATTCTTTTCGATGTTGTTATAAAGAAAAGAATAAGTCCACATTCCTCTGCCTTCAAACCATGCAGTCTTGTTAGAATTTACCTGCTTACCGTTGGTAATATCTACAGATGTCATGAAGCCACCAAGCTTATGGTCTATGACAAACTTATCCATGTTGGGTATAAACCTGTTGAAGATCTCGGCATGGTAAAAATCATGTAGCTTGTTTAAGTCTAAGCCGTTTAATCCACTGTCTTCAGAAAAAATAAGATGCTCAGATCCATAGGTATTAAGGCTCAAACTTCCTAAACCTGCAAACAACGTGTTAGACATAAATTGTCTTCTTTTCATAAGTTCTAATAAAAACTAGTTAATTCTCCTGGTTAGCTTTCTATAAATGATTAATTGCCCGAACTAAAAATACAATTTATTTAATATCGGGTATCCTTCTTTAAAATTAAAAATTTGGCTCAAGACCCTAATGGGTAGGTAAACAAACATATAATCGCGTATAATAAAACAATGAAATCAGGAGTCTGTGAAACTTGATGACTTGCAATCAGGCGTTCAAAAACAAATTAATGTAAAATGATTGTACAATCTGTGTAACAATACTGCACATTAAATGGCTTGAATATTGCTTAAAGTTATATTTGCCACCTTTAAAAGTAAAGGTAGTTTAGATATTTAAACCATGATATCACGAGGTTATCTAAATTTAAGACTTAAACAACCATATAATTGAAACGATTAATTTATGAGAGGATTTTTTCTTACCCTGCTTTTAGCTTCAATATCCTTCTTAAGTTATTCACAGAATTATCAGGTAAAGGGAAATGTTCTAGATACAGCCGGAATTCCTCTTACAGGAACCTTAATTAAACTAAAAAATGGGCAAGACAGCATTCAAACGTCTGTCGATCTTGATGGAAACTTCAATATAAATAATGTTAAGTGGACTAATTTTACACTTTCTGCTGCATTTATAGGATTTAAGACATTTATCAAAGCATACATCATATCCAGTGGTAATTCATTGCAATTGCCTCCAATCATTTTAAAACCCACCTCCAATAGTTTAGATGAGGTTGTTATCACTGCTGTTACAGCAATTAAAATCAGTGAAGACACGGTTACATTTAATGCTTCCTCCTTCCCTGTTAGACAGGGAGATGCCGTGGATGAGATTCTAAGAAAGCTTCCAGGTGTTAAAGTAGATGCTGATGGGAATGTTACAACCCAAGGTGAAGCAATTACCAAAATAAGAATCAATGGAAAGGATTTTTTCGGAACAGATGTAGCTACTGCAATAAAAAACCTTCCTGCAGATATTATCAAAAATCTTCAGATCATTGATGATTATGGTGATCATGCGAATATAACTGGTGTAAAAACTGGAGTAGCTGAAAAAGTATTGAATCTAACAATCCAGGAAGATAAAAAGCGTGGGTACTCTGCCAGAATTTTTGGTGGAATGGGTAATGAAGACAGATATAATACCAGTTTGAGAGGAAACACATTTAAAGGCGAACGACAGCTTTCATTTGACGGTACAGTCAATAATATCAACATGCGTGGAGGGAATTCCAATGGTATTACAAGTACGAACTCTGCAAATATGAACTACCGGAACGAATGGAGTAAAAAGGTATCCGCAGATGCCGGGTACAGTTTTAATAATCGTAGAAACGAGACTTTAAGCAAGACTATATCACAAAATTTTCTAGAGAATTTTACCAGGCTTGAGAATGCTGTCTCAGATAATAATAGCGATAATAAAAGTCATGACTTTTCGGGCAATATTGTTTTGAAACCTGATACATTAACCTTCATCAGAATTTCTCCCAGATTTTCTTACAATTCAAACCTTTCTTCGAATCTTGGAGAAACTAATATATCCCAGCAAACCTTAAACACCATTAGAAATAATATTTCCGGCACGAATTCCATAAGTTTAAACACGGGAACGAATTTCTATTATAATCACAAGTTTGCCAAGAAGGGAAGGAATATGAGTTTGAGTGGAAACTTGAACTATTCAAATGGTAATAATGATCGCGATGTTTTCAATAATTACCTAACCAGGCTTGCTGGACGTGACTCAACACGAATTCAGAATCAATTAATTGCAAATTCAAACAATAACTATTCACTATGGTCGAACATTACTTATATGGAGCCATTATGGGCAAAAAACTTCATAGAGTTTAATTACAGTCACAGCAGGTCAGGAACAACTACCGACCGCATAACCAATGATGTAATTAATGGGAATCAGATATTCAATACCAATCTGAGTAATAATTATGAGTTTCAATTTTATACGCACAGGTTTGGAGCAAATTACAGATTTATCGAAGAGAAATTCAATTACACTCTGGGATTTAGTGGCCAACCTGCAATTCTTAAGGGTCAAAATATCAGCAGGGATATTAATACCAATAAACGAACATTTAATCTGATACCTTCAGCTCGAATGGTATATAATTTTTCAAAACAACAATCATTAAATGTTAATTACTGGGGTCGCAATAACCAGCCTGGCTTTCTTCAATTGCAACCTATAACCGATAATTCTAATCTTCAAAATACCATTACAGGTAATCCTGATTTAAAGCCGGAATTTGTACATAGTTTCAATGCAAGATACAATCAGTCTGACTGGAACATGGGCCATGTACTATATGCCAACCTCTCACTCAGTCAAACACAAGATAAAATTGTGACCACCAAAATTCAGATTCCAAACACGGTAAATCAGCTAACAAGCTACATCAATACTGATGGATTTTATTCGCTTCGTGGCGATTATTCCTATGGCAAGCCTTTTGCAGAGCGTAAGTATACCCTAACCTATTCAGGCTCGGCAAATCTGAATAACAATGTGGCCTATATCGATCAGAATAGAAACGTTGCCAAAAACTTTCTGGTCAGACAAGAGCTAGAATTCGAGGTAGATATAAATGATGTGATAGACTTAGAATTGGAAACTTCTTATTCCATTAATAAGACTCAGTATTCTCAAACGAATTTCACAGATCGCCAAACCAATAGTCTGAGTTTTCAATTACGTGGAAGAAATTACTTTTTCAAGGATCTTACGTTAGGATACGATCTTAGAAAAACTATAAATAACGGCTTTGATAATGGGATTGTGAGAAACCCAACCATTCTGCGTCTATATACAGAATATCGTTTCCTTAAAGGGAATAATGGAACTATACGTTTTGAAGGAAATGACCTCTTAAATCAAAACACAGGTATTTCAAGAGATGTATTCGATAATATTATCATTGACCGACAAATAAATCGGCTAGGGCAGTATTTTATGTTGTCGTTTGCAATGAGATTAAATAAGTTTGGAGGAGGAGGAGCACCACCGAGGTAGTTGAGAATTAAGAGTGGATAGTTGAGAATTAAAGTTCTGAATCGAGAACAATATTCTTATCTCTAAATTAAACTTTCAATTCTCCACTCTCAATTCTCAATTATCACCCCGTATTTCGTAGCTTTCATCATCGAAAAATAATCATAAACCCTTCTTGATAGTGAACTTATAATGTCCAAGGGAGTTACAGGGGTTTTATAATTTTCCATTATTGCCAGTGCATAGGGTCTGTTTGACAAATAAACAATAGCCCATTCTGTAGATACTCCACCCATTCCGCCAGGTTTAAAGGCAATTTTAACATTTTCCGGCAGACTGACTGCTAATTTGCTATTCTCAATGGGATTTTTTTGCAGAATAGATAAAATCTGATCTGAAGTAGACTTATCGATAAATTTACCATCAAACAATAATTTCATAATTCCTACCGCTTCTGCAGGAGTTGAAATATTTTCTTCATTTCTTAAAGAAGCAGGCTGATCAATCATTCTGCGCTGTAATCTGGTATTTGAGAATCCAAGGGAATTCATGGTATTGGTTACATTTTTCATCCCAACCAATTCAATCAAAGTATTAGTAGCGGAGTTATCACTTAGTCCAATCATTAAGACACATAAATTCCGAATACTTAGATTGACCGGATCAACCATAACATTGAGAATACCTGAACCGGCTACTGTATTGGAAGGTAATAATGGCCTTAAATCAGTGAGTGCAAACTTCTTTTCATGTGCCTGTTTATAAACCTCCATCAGAATTGGGATTTTGATTGCACTCGCCTGTGTAAAAGTAATTTCCTCATTAATCCCTATTGATTCTCCGCTTGTTAAATCAATAGCCATAAAACCCGTTAAAGAAGATGAGCGGGTTATGATTGTTTGCAGATCCTTTTCTGTTTTCTGTTTTAGAATATCCCTGGCTGATGACTGTGCATAGGAATTGCAGTAAACAATCATAAAAAAATAGAGTAATATTAATGGAAGTTTTTTCATAGTTTATGATTTAAAATCTATTGAATTAATATTTTATCAAAACTTCATGTTTGTAATTTCCGGTTCATCAGGAACAAGTTTTTCAGAAGTATATTTTTCAGAGCGGGCATTTAATTGCTTTTTCAATTTATAAATCTGTTTTGAATACCGGGCAACTCCTGCCAAATTAATAGTTTCAAGGGGATCATTCCGTAAATCGTATAATTCTTCAGGAGCCTTGATTAATTTATACCGAAAAAATTTCCATCGGGCAGTTCGAATACCTTCACTGGATGGAATTTCAGGTAATTTCCACAGGTGTTCTATTAAAATATCTTTTCTTACTATTGAAGTTTTATTTCCTTTCAGTAGAAAAGAATTGAGACTTATACCCTGATAATTATTGGGCGCATGTAACCCTGCAAACTCTAGAATTGATTTAGATACATCAATATTCAAAACCATGGCATCAATAGACGAAGGATTGTTTATTCTAGGATCATAAATAATAAGAGGAATTCGAATTGATGCATCGTACATCAGCCACTTATCTGCAAGCTGGCGATCACCCGTAAAATATCCGTTATCGCCCATCACAATTATAATGGTATTTTCAGACAAGCCCTTTTGCTTTAATAATTTACGAAGCATTCCAATTTCATCATCTATTTCTGTAATCATCCGATAATATCCCTGCATACTTTTTTGATACTTATCCGGGGTATCAAATCGCCATTTCCATCTTGTTCTGTTGAAACCATTTTTTACTTCCGCAGGTAATTGATTGAAATATTTGTCATCTGATAAAATGGGTTCAGGGAAGACTATATCCTTATAAAGTTTATCTGATTTTTCCTGCCAAAAAAATTGATCTTTTGCCGGGTCTTGTGCGTGAGGGGCACTAAAAAAAACTGAAAGGCAAAAAGGTTTGTTTTTTGGAGCATTATTAATAAAATCCTGGGCCTGAGATCCGCTGTATCTTGTGAGATGAACGGTGTCCTTACCAATAGTTTTATAAAAGTACCCACGCCGGTCTGGTTCGATACCCCGGTCATAAAAATCACTCTGATCAAAATATTGTTCAGGCTTATTCATATTAACTCCCAATTTTCCAAAAAAACCAACATGATAACCATTTTCCTTCAAAATTTTGGGAAATATCATTTCAGAATATGCTTGTTGGAGTTTGGGTTTTTGGAAGGTATAACCATGAGTTCTCTCATACAAACCGCTTAGAATTGAAGCTCTGCTTGCTGCACAAATTGGTGTTGTTGAAAATGCATTCTTGAAATAAGTCCCGGATCTTGCCAGAGCGTCCATTTCCGGAGTCTTGATAATTGGATTTCCAGCAAAGCCCAAAGCATCCCAACGTTGATCATCCGTTAAGATAAATATGATATTGGGCCGCTGAGCTTGAGAAAATACTAAAACAGGAAATACCAACAGGAAATTCAGCAAACAAACAACCGTGGCCAGCATGGTACTAAAACGAATCATCATAAACCGGTTGAAATTTATTTCAGATTTGATAAAAATCTCATCTTAAAAAACTGTTACCATTAAATTATCTAAACAATAAAATCAGGGTTTTCTGTTATACGTTTGCCTTCCAGTTTGAAAGTTTCGATATAATCTGCTATTCTTTTTCTGGCCTCAGCAAGATCCTCATTGTTCAGATTAATGTTAAGCAGGTCTATAAACCAAGGAATTTTAAATTCATTAAAAACATAAATCTCTGCAATCTCCCGCGCAATTGGCAAGGTTGTTGTTTTTGAAGCATCGTAAACGTCTTTATTATCAGCCTTTAACAGCTTTTCATATTCTTCATCGATCAGCCTTTTCAGTAAATCATAACTAAACTTATCCCCAATTTTGATACCCGTTTCAGCATCATCCTCGGTAAATACAGCACCTTTATGTACCCATTCCCAAACGATGCTTAGCCTGATCTCTCCTGTAGCCATATCCTCCATCAGATAGAGGATGTCATCATTACCAAAATCATCTGCAGCCTTTAGCGCTGCTGCCTGCATACCTTGGGCAAAAGCATTACCGTACTGTATCGCAACACTAATCAAATTTCTGGCTCCCCTGATTGTAATCGGCGCCGGTTCAAGCAAAATCAAACCATCAGCATCCTGTTGTGTGTAAGTCAGAGCCGAAAATTTACGACCAACCTGATTGGCTTCCGCTATCTTTTCCCACACCGGCCTTACAATATTTACCATTTTCCAATGGGCAACCCATTTTCCACTCGCTCCTTCGCGTTGCTCTCTTTCTGCTCCTGCCAGTGCTCTCTTCATGCTTGCAGCAACACCTTCTTCAGATCCCACAGGAATATTAGGTTCCATTCCTCCTTGCCAGATCGCACAATTTCCATTAACATCAGGTGTATTTACTGCTCTGCGAACCCTGTCTTCATAGTTACGCATATAACCATAAGTCATGGTGACTGATTCTATGTTAGGATTAATAAAGTTCTTATCCCATGCCATTGCATCAGAAACACTGTTAATATAATCCCAACGACCGGTATTATAACCTACAAAATGTTTACCCAGAACAGCTCTGATCTCCATTAACTGGTAGGTAGCTTCAAGTTGCTCTACCAGCAGATATACTTTAATCGTTCCGTTTTCTAATCCAAGATGATCTTCCAAAGCACTCAACATGCTATTCCATAAGGCGGCCTCAGCAGCAGTTTGGATTTTAGGCAGATACAGAACAATTGATGAACCTGCCTTCCTTAATTGCTTGTAATTGTTAACTACATACAGGCAAAGGTCGGCAATCGATGCTGCTAAGGCTACACCTTCAGAATCACGAATATGCCTGTCGTCTAAATGTAGTCCGCGGCAACGGAAAATCTTAGTTGTAAAATCAAGTTGGCTTTTCCAGTCCCCGACAATTTTCTGACCCAAGAAACCCTCCGACCAGCGATTCATTTCGGAGGCAACCTGTTCTGCCACTTTTAAAAAAACCAGATCTTTGGCAATTGCAAGTTTTAAATTTCGCTGGTTATCTAGTGACATACTATCAATTTGACCAAGAGCATCTTCTCCGTCAAACATCCAGCCATCAGCTCCTGATAAAAGCGCGTAAGCTGCGTTCCTAATACTGCTCTCAAGAGTTGCATTGGGTTTTGCTGCAGGTCCTGTGCCCTGAATCCATTGCTGCATAAGATCATGAGGAATAACAGAACCTTCAAACCTTCCTTCCCTGGCATCAGAAACTTTAATGTTTGAACCTGGAATCAGACTATCAGGATGATAGAACTCAATTCGTTTGTTGTTGATATGACGATCATTACGGCGTTTGATCCGCTCGTTCATTAAATCCTTCACTGATTTATTAAAATGGGCCATTGTATTCAAGGCCAGCAAAACCTCATCAGTATAAATATCTCTATACTTCTCTTTTAAATTATCACGAATAATGATTGAATCGTTCTTCATTTGTATCAGGGTAAATTATTTAATCAGATAAACGGTCATACTCAAAGGACCATGAGCACCTAGCACCAATGCCTGCTCAATATCGGCTGTTTTGGAAGGGCCGCCGATAAAACCTCCGAAGCCATAATCTTCTGAACCTATTTTGTTGTAGGCATCATGCATAGTTGAAACAATGTTACTTTCAGAAACAATTACTGCAAGATGCTGGGCAATGTATGGTAATATTCGGTGCCCCATAACATCTTCTGTTAACCAAACTGCACCATTTTCTGCTACTGCAAAACGCGCTTCAATAATGGCTAACTCTACATCCAACAGACTGTGAGGATCTGATTCTGGATCACATAACTCCGCAACATCAGATAATTCAGGAAGTGTTGTGAGAATTCGCCTGCCTTGATCAAAATTCATTCGAATCTGTTCCTTTACATTCTCAATACTTCCTGCCGAAACAAGTAAACCACCAATGCCAGCAAACATTTCACTGTACTTTTTAACAATATCTACCTCATGCACCTTAAACATGGAAATATCTGGAAGGGCTGTAAGTGGTGGCTGATTTTTTTTGACAGCCGTCAATATATTTTCTCTGCTACTCATTAATATTACTTTTTATCATTTCTTTGAACCATTCTTTGCATACCACTCTCCAAAAGATTCCTGTGTACTATCCGGCATGTCGCGCTGCTTATACCATGGATTGAACTTATTATTGATTGCAAAAGGCGCATTATTCAATAACCAGCGTCCCGTTTTCCCTGCTGTCTTATAAATTTCGGGGGAAGAAAGAGTTAGTGCCATTGCCTTCATGCTGAAGGTCTTACGGTTAGCTGAATAACCTAGCCTCACAATTTCCTGACGCCATTTATAAAGCTGATCATGAATTGGAATCTTAACCGGACATACATTGGTACATGAACCACAAAGTGTTGAAGCAAAGGGCAGATCTGCATGCTGTTTCATATCCAGATTTGGCGCAAGAATTGCCCCGATCGGTCCGGAGATAGTATTATGATAACTTAAACCGCCACTTTTACGGTAAACCGGACAAGTATTCATACAAGCACCGCATTTAATACACTTTAAAGAATCTCTGAAATCTGGCCGGGCCAATAAATCACTTCTACCCTTATCAACTAATATTAGGTGCATCTCCTGTCCTTGACGAGGTTTCTTGTAATGACTGGAATAAATGGTTATTGGCTGCCCAATTGCACTTCGAGCCAATAATCTTAAAAATACCCCAAGGTGCTTACGCTCCGGAATAATCTTTTCTAATCCCATGGAAGCAATTTGAACCTCAGAAAGATGTGCACCCATATCTGCATTTCCCTCGTTGGTACAAACCACATACTCACCGGTTTCAGCAACAGCAAAATTGACGCCGGTGAGTGCTGCACGACGTGTCAGGAATACATTGTTAAGGTGTTTGCGTGCTACCCTGGTTAATAAAGTTGGATCTGAAAGACCTTTTTCTGTTCCGAGATGCTCATGAAATAACTCGCCTATTTCTTCTTTACGTTTGTGAATGCATGGCAATACAATATGACTAGGCGGCTCATTATCAATTTGTTGTATATATTCCCCAAGGTCAGAGTTTATTACCTCAATTCCCCGGTCTTCCAAGTATTCATTTAAATGGCATTCTTCAGTAAGCATAGACTTACTTTTAACCATCTGAGTAATTTCCTTTTCCTTTAGGATAGAATAAACAATCTGATTATGCTCCTCTGCATCAGATGCCCAGTAAACCTTAACTCCATTTTTCTTCAGATTTTCCTCAAATTGAATGAGATAATCGTGCAAATTGGAAATTACATTGGATTTTATGGCTGAGGCCGCTTCACGCAATTCCTCCCATTGCGGAGTTTGATTTGCGGCCCTGTCGCGCTTTTGTCTGATCCACCAAAGTGAACCATCATGCCAGTCGACACGTTCTTCATCTTTATTAAATTCTTCTGCTAATGCTGCGTGATCTAAGTTACTTTTCATGCCTTTATGGATGAGCTGTTTAATATTTCTGCTATATGTATTATCTTGACTTTACTTTTATTTCTATGCATGATTCCCTCCATGTGCATCAGACAAGATAAGTCAGGTGAAGTTATATACTCTGCACCATTCTTAGTATGATCTGTAATCCGGTCCTTGCCCATTTTTACAGATACAGCTTCCTCTGCAATACAGAAAAGCCCTCCGAATCCACAACACTCATCCACCCGGTCTAGTTCTGTAAGCTCAAGTCCGGAAACCATACCCAACAATTTTTTGGGCTTAGAAAAATCCTGAGAAACAAGCTCAGACATTTGCGCCAAATGAAGTCCCCTTAATCCATGGCAACTCTGATGGACACCAACTTTATGAGGAAAATGGGCATCAAGTTTCTCTATCTTTAAAACATCGGTAAGAAATTCCACTAGTTCGTAAATCCTACCACGTATTTCTGTGGCCGCAACTTCATCTTTATGAGAATGTAAATGATCTTTCACATGCAATACACAGCTTGCGGATGGGGCTACTATGTAATCAAAACCTGAGAAATTTTCAACAAAAAGATCATTACATGATTGTGTAAGATGTTCATAGCCCGAATTGGCCATTGGCTGACCGCAACAGGTTTGTTTTGAAGGATAGCTAACCTCAGCACCTAACTTTTGCAGTAGTTCCAGCGTAGCTATTGCAGCATTCGGATACAACTGATTTACATAACATGGTATAAAAAGACCAATTTTCATCTGACTATTTTTTTGATTTTATCTTGTATGCGTATGATCAAAACTTTTGATAAAAAAATCATTCCTTTTTAGATTATGATTAATTAAATCACAGCATGATCTTAATAGATTTTGATTTGAAAAATCTATCAGACACGCAATCATTCGCAAAGCAAAATACACATTTTTTGGAAAGTTAAAACAGATAAAAGTTGATTATTACATGCTAAACAAAGAATTTTTCATAAATTTTTCAGATACTTGATGATCATGGTCAATATTGATTTTTCGTATGATGAAAATTAGAGTTATTTGTTTTTGTTTCTACCTGTTTTTAAGCTCACTTAGTTATGGTCAATCAGTTAAAACTCAGGGGCTGTATACTGATTCCATGACTTATGAAGGTTTGAATCGTAAATACATGTATTATATTCCCTCCGGAATTGATCACTCGGTCAATATCCCTGTAGTCTTTTTTCTCCATGGAATGGGTGCCAGTGCCCAGATTGGCGTGAACGTGCTTGGGCCTCAATATCATGCCCGTGCCGAGCGTGATAAAGCTATCGTTGTATATCCGAATGCAGTATCCAAACACTGGAATGATAAATTGGGAGGAAGTTATCCATTGACCGACAGTGTTAATGATGTAGGTTTTTTAAATGCTTTAATTGACCTTTTCATCCGGGAGTTCAAAGCAAATCCCAACAGGATTTATTTCTCAGGAAGTTCTAACGGGGGAATGATGACTTATCGTTTAAGCTGTGACATTCCTGAGAAAATCAGGGCAATTGCCCCATTTGTATCGACTATCAGTCCGAATGTAGCCCGTGAATTTTCTCAGGCTAAACCGATACCAATAATAATTACAAGTGGTACCGCCGATTCTGTAATTAAATGGAACGGTGGCACAATTAAAGTTACCCGCACCCCGGTAATTTTATCCGGCGATGAAAATGTGGCCTATTGGGTAGCCAGAAATGGAGTAAAGAAAAAAGCAGAAATTACCTATTTGCCTGATCTTGAAACCGGTGATAATTCAACAGTTGAAATTCAGCATTATAAAGGCAAAAATGATGTGATACTTTACAAGATTATTGGCGGTGCTCATACCCATCCAACACTCCGTGCGCCGGGTAAAGCATTTGTAAAGGGATTAAATATGGATTACAACTCCTTTGAAAGAGTATGGGACTTTATGATGTC
>CAMCTU010000006.1 GCA_945878525.1 Sphingobacterium thalpophilum | reverse complement strand
GAAGATATCCACAGACTTGCAAGTGCAATAGATGATATTGCCGATTATATACATGGCTCAGCAAGTCGTATGGATCTGTATAATGTCACAATTATAACCCCTCCTATTAAAGACTTGGCCAACTTGATCTTACAGGCTTGCCAGGATCTTCATAAAGCAATTCATGAACTAAGAAATTTAAAAAATATCCGTTTAATTGCAGACTGCTGTATACGTATAAATAGCATTGAAAATCAGGCTGATTATATCTTTGACAAGGCAGTAGGTGAGCTTTTCGATAATGAAAAAGATGCAGTAAACCTGATCAAATACAAGGAGGTACTAGCTGGCTTAGAGACTGCCACCGATATGTGTGAAGATGCAGCGAACGTACTTGAATCTATTCTGGTGAAAAACGCATAACTACATCATTAAAGATATTACACCACCTATATGGGTTTTACACTATTAATTGTAATCATTGTTTTAGCATTGGTATTCGATTATATCAATGGTTTTCATGATGCTGCGAATTCTATCGCAACCGTTGTTTCTACGAAGGTTTTAACCCCTTTTCAGGCAGTAGTTTGGGCGGCATTTTTCAATTTTCTTGCTTACTGGATATTCCATTTGAATGTTGCTGATACGGTAGCAAAGACTGCTGATACTATGAACATTAATCTGGTAGTAATCCTGGCAGGTGTATTAGCAGCAATATGCTGGAATTTATTAACCTGGTGGTTTGGAATTCCTTCAAGCTCATCACATACATTGATTGGTGGATTTGCGGGTGCTGCAATTGCTCATGGCGGACTAAATGTAGTTAATCTCGGTGTAATAGGCAAAGTTGCTTCTTTTATTGTCCTAGCTCCAATTATTGGTATGATCATGGCGTATTTTATTACTGTGATCATTGTTAATATCTGCCGGTATGCCAATCCCTCAAGGGCTGAATGGTGGTTCAAAAAACTCCAGCTAGTATCTTCAGCCTTATTCAGTCTCGGTCACGGAGGTAATGATGCCCAGAAAGTAATGGGTATTATCGCAGCAGCAATCATTGTATACCTAAAGGATGCTAACCTAAGTGTTGATACCATGGCGTCTTGGCTCCATGTAGGTTACACAGTTATTGATGGTAAAGTAAAAATCAATCATATTCCTGAATGGATCCCAATAGCATGTTACACTTCAATAGCGGCCGGGACTATGAGCGGCGGGTGGAAAATTGTAAAAACCATGGGTACTAAAATTACTAAAGTTACTCCTTTAGAAGGTGTTGCAGCAGAAACTGCCGGAGCAATTACATTATTCATGACCGAACATTTTAAAATACCTGTTTCAACAACACATACCATTACAGGCGCAATTATAGGTGTTGGATTAAGTAAGCGTGTATCTGCTGTACGTTGGGGAGTTACGATAAGCCTGTTATGGGCATGGATACTAACCATTCCGGTATCTGCTATACTTGCAGCTGCACTCTATTTTATTTTAAGTTTATTCCTCTGATCCAACATCAGATAGCTTATTTCAAAACAATATTTTTTAATTCAATCTGAGATAAAACCCTAAGTCTGCCCGCCTCATACAAGCTATCGTACTTATCAACCGTGGTTGTTGAATCATCAAGTGGCATTTGATAATTAACATAATCCTGAAAAATTACACCACCTGCTTCCTGAAATCTGAGCACTTCCCTAAAACGATTGCCTCCTGAACTATAACCAAAATGATCCATACTATAATCCCCGGTATCGAACCAATAATAAAACACGTCACTGTGATCACCTGCTTCCTTTGAATTTTCAAAAGAAATCTCAATTTTATGATATCTCTTATCTCTGATCTGACTTTCGCCCAAATATTTTTTTATCACTGAGGCATCATTTAACTTTAAGGGTAAGTATAAAAAATAAACAACTGCATTAAGAGACTGCCTGTACTTATCTGAATCAATCTGATCAAGCTTCAGTTCTTTACCATCCAAAATCCGCTTAAAACCTTCATTACTTAGTACATCATGAACATTTCCTGTAGAATCAGCGAAAAAACGTTCATATTTATACTGGCCACCATTTTGCATAACTTTAAACTTAGCCGTTCTAAACTTAAATTCCAGAGTTGCATTTTTAAGCTTATCCATTTTATAAAATGCAATACTTTTATCTACAATTACTTGAGGCTTAGGTTCATTGCAGGAAGAATAAATAAACGACAAAAAAACCAGGAAAATCAATCTTTTCATTTGCTAGATTTCTATTAAAGTACAATTTAATTTAAGACGCAAAACTTATAGCTTTCTTCATATTTTAAGTTTATAATTCACCTAAAACCAGACTTCAATCTTACCGCTGGCGATTTTACTTCCATCGAGTGATTTCCAGGCAGGTCCATTTTTTATCAGACGGATTGCCTCTTCATCACAGGCCTTCGTCAAACTTTTCAAAATATGGAACTTAACAGGCTTACCCCCCTTGTCAAGTTCAAAGGATAAAAGTACTGAGCCACCAAATTTTGCATCGTCATAGGGTCTGATTATATTTTCTTCCATATATTCGCGGTATTTGTCCCATCCAGATGCGGGTTGAACTGATTGTTCAAAATCTGCTTTAACAATGGGTAAATTCCGAACTTTGCCAACAGTTCCTTGATTTTGAATTCGGACTTTATTATTCCAACTAATCGTGCCAGAGGAGGTAATCTCAGCATTTTGTTCTTTTGGGGAATTATTCAATTTAGAGCCAGCATTGGAATCGAAAGCTATGGCATAATCGGAAGTTCTTGATTGATCTGATGAGCCAGGATATTTCTTTTCTCTGAAAACCGGCCGATTTACGTAAGTCTGAATCTCATTATTGACCGAATCCCGATCAATTAAAGAAACTTCTACCTGCCTTTCTGCCATTGTTCCAGGTCTGTTAATACTCAACCAAAATAGAATTCCAGCAGTAATAAACAATACAGATGCTGATGCCGCAACACTTAAACGCTGCCAGGTAAAATCATATATCTTTTTATTTTCCTGCAAATGAACAATGCGCTCCTGCAACTGCCTCTGCAATATGCTTAGTTGTATCCCAGGATCTGAGGTATATTCATATCCTTCCAATGCATCCCAAAGGAAAGGATCAGAGAGGGCTTGTTTTTCAAGCCTGTGCATCTCTTCTTGATTTAGCCTTCCATCCAGGTAAGCATTAATCATCAGACTATCCGGGTGCTCAGTGCTCACTATTCTTATCTATACAATTTTTCAAATTTCTTTTACCGTTCTGTATGTAGCTTTTAACCTTTTTAAGATCAAAGCCGGTTAAATCCGCAACCTCTTTATAGCATTTTTGCTCCATATAAAACAGATTAATAGTAGTTCTCTGTTCAGGCTGTAGTATTTCAATACATTTTGCCATTATGTTTAGCTTTTCTTCGGTATCATCCTCAAGATTAAGATGCACAAAAGCTTCACTTTCCATAATATTTTCATCAATGTTTATCATTTGATGTTTAGATGATGTTCTTAGAATCATCAGACAATGATTCCTGCTGAGAGTATATAGCCAGGCTTTGAAATTCGTTACTTCATGAACTTTAAGCTTATTTACCAACTCCTCAAAGATCTGCATCACTGCATCCTTGCTCTGTTCTTCATCCCGAAAATATTTGAGACATAATCCGAAAATCAGAGGCATGTATTGCTCATAAAGTAGGCCAAGCAATTCAATGTTTCCTGTGCTGCGGTATTCAGCAAGCATTTCAAGCTCCTTTACTGCCGTAATACCCGATGGATTCTTTTTAAATTTCAAGGTTGCCGATTTTTAAGCTAATCAAGTATAATTATTATTTATGAAATTGACAGGAGTTTTGAATGCTAATAAAAAGGAATATGGAATAAAAAGCAAAAAAAGGGTTAAGAAACTTTATTGAAATTTACTTTGAATTTGTCTTTACTCAGATTACCAAGGCTTGTTTGTGAAAGAATTTGTCCCGCGGAACTGAGACCTCACCCGGACTAAAGTAGGCAATGATTTGGGAACCTCTAGGGGATCAGATAGATTATCCCAACCAAATGGAATTTTTGCAAATGCTGCTTTAAAAATTCTGTTCCCGGAAGAGGCTCAAAAAGTTGAGTGTATACTTCGAAGTGCAGGTTTAACTAAACTGGCAGATAATGTTATACTTAGGATTAACAGAGCTGCCGAAATTTCAAACAATAATACAAAACAGTTTGAGCAAAGTAGGTGCTATAAGATACTGGAATGATGTTAATAACCACTAAAAACCGTTTCCCGTTTGTCGGGGAAGTAAATCCCGATCTTGGTACATATGTCACACTAAAAGTAATTGAAAGAATTTTTATTGAAATAGCTCAGGAAGAATTAAAAATACGCTCGACAATAACAGCCAGAACAAGTCCTTTATTACAGAAAGTCCTTGTATACGGAGATAAAAATAAGAGTTAAAATATAAAAACCCTCTATTGACTAAACATCGTATATCATTGAATATATGCCATAATTAAACGCCATTAGATCCGTTTATTTAAAAAAATTAAATTATGAAATTACGTCTTGTATTATTCTGTGCGATTATATTTAGCTCCGCATCTTTATTTGCTCAGCTTAAGTTACCACAAGTTTTGAAGGAGGCAGCCAATGCCATTAAACCTGGAAGTCCAAGTCAGCTAGAAATTGGCGATGCAATAAAAGAAGCCCTTGAAAAAGGAGTTTCAGCTGGTACAGACCGACTGTCCATTGAAAATGGATTTCTTGGAAACTCTGCAATAAAATTGCTTTTTCCACCTGAAGCAAGGAAAGTTGAAAAGGCACTTCGAGGGATAGGCATGAATAAAGCCTGTGATGATTTTATTCTGAGTATGAACCGTGCTGCAGAACTTGCAGCTAAAGAAGCCAAGCCTATTTTTATCTCTGCATTAAAAGAAATGAGTGTTCAGGATGCTTCAAACATTTTGATGAGCGATCAAAAAAATGCTGCTACAAGTTATTTTCAGCGTGTTACAAGCACAGCATTGTCTGCAAAATTCAATCCGGTTATTAAGGGTTCGCTGGATAAAACTCAAGCAACAAAATATTGGTCGGACCTCAGCACAACATACAATCAAATTCCACTTGCCGGAAAGATAAATACTGACCTCGCTGATTATGCAACACAAAAAGCAATGGAGGGATTATTTCTAGAAATAGCTCAGGAGGAATTAAAAATTCGGGAAAACTCCGGAATGCGAAATAGCCCGCTTTTAAAAAAGGTATTTGGTTTTGCTGATAAAAATAAAAATGGGGTAAGCTTACGTTGATTCCGGCTTTCGCCGGAATGACACAAGGGCTTTCGCCGGAATGACACAAGGGCTTTAGCTATATCCAACTGTCATTCCGGACTTGATCCAACTATCATTCCGGACTTGATCCGGAAGATAATTACACCAACAACCTTACAGGCTCTTCCAGTAATGCTTTTAATGTTTGCAGAAATGCTGCGCCGGTAGCTCCATCAACAACCCGATGGTCACAACTTAAAGTAACTTTCATTACATTTCCCGGTACAACTGCTCCATTTTTTACAACAGGAACCTGCTGGATTCCACCTACAGCAAGAATACATGCATCAGGCGGGTTAATGATTGCAGTAAACTCATCTATACCGAACATTCCAAGGTTGGAAATTGTAAAAGTTGATCCCTCCCAGTCTGATGGCTGTAATTTCTTAGATTTAGCACGCTGTGCAAAGTCTTTAACTTCTACTGAAATATGTGAAAGTGATTTTCCATCTGCAAAACGAACTACTGGAACCAGTAATCCGTCTTCAACTGCGACTGCCACACCGATATTTACATGCTCATTATAACGAATTTTGTCTCCTAACCAGGAAGAGTTAACGTTTGGATGCCGTTTTAGAGCAACAGCAACCGCTTTAAGCACCATATCATTGAATGAGATCTTTACAGATGTAAATTCATTGATCTTAGTACGGGCTTGCATTGCACTATCCATATCTATTGACATGGTTAAATAAAAATGTGGTGAAGTAAAGAGACTTTCAGAAAGACGTTTGGCAATTACCTTACGCATTTGAGACACCGGTTTCTCAGTAAATTTCTCTTCACCTATAAATTTAGGAATAGCAACCGGATTTGTTTCTGGAGCAGAAGACGATGTTACAGGGAAAGCTGGTGCCGCTGATGAAGGAACTGGGCCTGTTGCTTTTGAAATCTGTGTTTGGGCAGCAGGCTTGAAGCTTTCTATATCTTTTTTAACAATTCGGCCACCTTCAGCGCTACCTTTTACCTGTGAAATATCGATTCCCCTATCTTTTGCAATTTTACGAGCTAATGGTGAGGCTTTCGAACGGTAAGTAGAATCACTTTCTACATGTTGTGTCTCTATATCAGCTTTTGGTGTTGTTACTTGATTGGTTTTTACAGGTTGAGATTCTACTTTAAGCTCTAAAAGGGCTGGTTTAGAACTTGATTTTAGCAAGGCAGAAATATCTGTACCTGCTTTACCAACGATGGCAATTATATCATTTACCTTAGCTGCCTGTCCTTTTTCAACTCCAACATATAAAAGAACTCCATCTGCGTAGGCAGTAACTTCCATTGTTGCTTTATCAGTTTCAACATCTGCTAATCCATCATCACTTTTAACCTGATCTCCAACTTTTTTATGCCATTCAGCTATTACACCCTCCGTCATTGTATCACTTAATAAAGGCATACGAATAATAGTGGCACCCATAGCTTCTGCCTCTGCATCGCTACCTCCGGAGGAATTGGCTTCCAGATTAGCAACACTTGGCATATTTTCTTTTGCAGGTTTTGCTGATACTTCTACAGGTAAATCAGAGACTTTCGCAGGTGCTGCAAGTTCCTTCTGACTTCCAGAATCGTTCAAAAGAGCCTGGTAATCTTCTCCCTTTTTACCAAGAATAGCTATTACCGCATCAACAGCTGCCGCTTCACCTTCTTTAGCACCTATATATAGTAACGTTCCATCCTGAAAAGACTCAAAGTCCATAGTCGCCTTATCTGTTTCCACTTCGGCAATCAATTCCCCTGAACTAACTTTATCACCAACTTTTTTATGCCATTTCGCGATAACTCCCTCCGTCATCGTATCGCTCATTTTAGGCATTTTCACTACTTCAGCCATTTTATTTTCAGATTAGAATATTAAAATTAAAATTTAGTCTCGGATGTATGGGTAATCAGATTGGATATAAACATCTGTATATAATTCGGACGGATCCGGCCAGGGTGATTCTTCAGAAAATTTAACTGATTCGTCTACAATAGCCTTTACTTTATCATTTATTAAATCAAACCATGCTTTATCAGCATATTTTTTTTCTTCTATTGTTGCCCTTACTACATCTATCGGGTCTTTGGCTTTGTAACCTTCAACTTCTTCCTTTGTACGGTATTTTGCAGGATCAGACATTGAATGTCCTTTGTAACGGTAGGTTCTTATCTCTAAAAAAGTAGGGCCATCGCCACGGCGGGCTCTCTGTACAGCTTCATCCAATGCATTATGTACAGCAACCGGATCCATTCCGTCAACAGGTGCACATGGCATATCAAAACCTAAACCTATTTTATAGATATCAACCATATTTGTTGTTCTTGAAACAGAGGTACCCATTGCATAACCATTATTCTCACAAACAAAAATTACAGGAAGATTCCATAGCATGGCCATATTGAAGGTTTCATTAAGTGCCCCCTGACGAACAGCACCATCACCCATATAACATATGCAAACATTGTCGGTTCCATTATATTGCTCTGCAAATGCAATTCCGGCACCAAGTGGAATCTGACCTCCAACGATACCATGCCCACCAAAAAACTTCTTTTCCTTACTGAACATATGCATTGAACCTCCCTTTCCTTTGGAACATCCGGTAGCCTTACCGTACAATTCAGCCATCACTTCGTTGGCACTCATACCTTTTGCAAGAGCGTGTGCGTGATCACGATAGGCTGTAATAAGTGAATCCTCAGGGCGGATAACTGACATTGTACCAGCCATCACAGCTTCCTGGCCAATATACAAGTGGCAAAAACCTCTGATTTTTTGTTGCCCGTAAAGTTGACCAGCCTTTTCTTCGAACTTGCGCATCAAGAGCATAGACTCGTACCATTGAAGATAGGTGTCTTTAGTAATTTCTATTGAACTCATTAATAATCGTTTCTTTTAAACAAATAAACCCTTTACAAAGGATGACAAATCTAACCATATCTTCCCAAAAAAAGAATACCATTTGGCTTGTTTAAACGTATTAATGCCAGAATATCCCTAAATAATTGCTGAAACAAATCTGATTTCTTGTTTTTATTTTATTTATTCATACTTTTGCAACATTCTTAGAATATAAATCGTAAACAGACGATCATACCCACGCTGTTTATTTATAAACGAAAGATCAAAAATGATGGGGAAAAAAGTAATTTTAGCATTGCTGCTAGCTCTTTCTTGCTTGTTCGTACAGGCACAAGGCATTGATAAGGACCAAAAACCAGTGGAGAAAATTGAGGACCCAGACAATCTTGCCTCCGAGTACTTTTCACAAATAATGGGTGTAGCACTCTCAGCCACCTCAAATCTTAAACTTTATCAGTTTGTATACGACTGGATTGGTACTCCCTACAGATTAGGCGGTGGAACCAAAAAAGGCATTGACTGCTCGGGCTTCGCGTTTGAGCTGTATAACAAAGTTTTTAATACCCTGATTGGTAATAATTCAAGAAATATTTTCAGCATGGTCAACCCAATTAACAAATCAGAGTTAAAAGAGGGTGATCTTGTATTTTTCAAGATAGGAAGTCGCTCGATTACACACGTGGGTGTTTATATGGGGAATAACAAGTTTGCGCATGCATCAACCAGTAAAGGTGTAATGATAAGCGATCTTGACGAGGCATACTGGAGAAAATACTATTACAAAGGTGGTCGTTTGCTTGCATCTTTGAGAGATTAATAATTATATAATGTTTCATTTGTTTTAAATATTTAACACCGTACTGTTTACAGTACGATATTTTATTATTTAGTCTGGAAATGGTAATTCTGACCAAACCTATTCCCGTAAAGAAAAAAACAGTCCCTGGTAAAGCGAAAACAATCAACATTTTATAGCCTTCACTATTCTGTACAATGCCTATTGCGGCGTAAATAAGCCCTAATATTCCCAATACAGTTGGTATTGTCCCGAAATCTCTTTTTAAGTTCATCTGCTGCGTTTTATTAGCTTATACAATAAAGCTGCCAGTATTTTATACATGTGATTTTGTAAAGAGTACCTAATACCTATGACCCATACCAAACATTACTATCAGAAAATAAACTTTGTTACGTATCTTTGAGAAATTCTATCGCTATGTACACAAGCTATATTTTATTTTTTATTGCATTGGTTATCTTGTTTAGCTCATTTGTAACGGTTAAACAGGGAACTATAGCAGTTGTAACCATATTTGGTAAGTATAGAAGGCTTTTAAAGCCTGGACTCAGCCTAAAGATTCCTCTGATCGAGGTTATTCACTCTAGGGTTTCCATTCAGAACCGTTCGGTTGAACTAGAATTTCAAGCAGTAACGATAGATCAGGCAAATGTATATTTTAAAGCTATGGTGCTTTATTCGGTCAACAATCCGGATGAGGAGACTATAAAAAATGTGGCTTTTAAATTCATTAATGAGCAGAATTTGATGCAGGCTCTCATTCGTACTATTGAAGGAACGATACGCTCATTTGTTGCAAGTAAAAAACAATCTGAAGTCCTGAGCCTTCGCAAGGATATTGTAGATCATGTGAAAGAAGAAATAGATGTAGTATTAGAAAGCTGGGGTTATCATTTACAGGATCTTCAGCTCAATGATATCACATTTGACGAGGTAATCTTAACCTCTATGAGCCGCGTGGTTGCATCTAATAATCTGAAAGCGGCAGCTGAAAATGAAGGACAGGCTTTACTAATTACCAAAACCAAAGCTGCTGAAGCAGAAGGCAATGCCATAAAGATCGCAGCAAATGCCGAGCGTGAAGCTGCTCAATTACGCGGGCAGGGTATCGCACTTTTCAGAGAAGAAGTAGCCAAGGGTATGACCCAGGCAGCTAAAGAGATGCAAACTGCAGATCTTGATACTTCAGTGATTATGTTCACCATGTGGACCGAGGCAATCAAACATTTCTCAGAAAATGGCAAGGGGAATGTCATATTCCTTGATGGTTCTCCAGAAGGTATGAAGCGAACCATGGAGCAGATGATGAGTATCAATATTATGGAAACTGAGAATAAGAAGAACTCTAAAGGGTAAAACAGGTTAGATTCAATTAATCTTATATCATCCATGCGGTTTAAGGAAGGGATTAAAATACGGATATAATTGATCTGATAAGGCTCTGGAGCCGAACTAATCGATTTTGGAAAGCTATAGCCGTCTATTATAGCTTAGTTCAGTCCTTTCCTACGGGCTATTTCCGGAGACAAATCGCGTGACATTTCAAATTACGAATTGCCGGAAGATACTTCCCTCGGCAAGGTTTATTTTAAACGGTGTTGTTTTTTATAGGGAAGGGCAGCTCGAGAAAAGGAACATTTGCCATTTCAAATAAAACAGGGTGGCAAGTCTAGCTTTTTTGCGCTACTTAATTTCATCATATCTATCAAATCTGATGAAAAAACCAGGCAGAACGCGGGACCGGAAGGACAGAAGAGAAACAGAGCCTTCTTCCTAAAACAATAGAAAATCTTCAATCTAAATTGAACCCCGAATCATTTTAAAATGAACTCAATCACCTTAAACTAAATATTTACCCCAGCACAATCGGCCTCTTTATTTGATATTAATGTAATCAGCCATAATCTGTAAACCTTCGTCACGGATAAAATCGACATCATCTTTGGGTTTGGCTTCGCCTTTTTTTAATGGAGGAAGTCCTTTTAAAGCTCGTCGCTGATTTTCTCTTTCCAAAACTTTTACTTCCTGATCATCACGTTCTTTCTTCAACTGAACTTCATTCAAAGTAATTGTTGTCTCTGATTCACGTTTGGCGAATTCAGCTATATCCTGCTGCAGATTCTCATAACCCAAGGAGCTTTTCATACGTTCCTTATGCATGATGAGTAATTTGCGCTTCACATCGTTGAGGTTAGTAACTAATGAATATTTGCTTGGAGCAATGGTATCCCATGGAAGTGCCCGCGGCTCAGAACTCTCACCATATTTATCTTTAGGAAAAATAGTTGGAAGTTCGATATCAGGAACTACGCCCTTATGTTGGGTAGTACTCCCATTAACCCTGTAGAACTTCGCCATGGTTAAATTGATCTGCCCGAATTCAGGCGCATTGGCACCAACTCCAACAGCTGCGCCCGACTTATTACCGGCTGTCTGCGCAGTTTTAAGCATTAATTTATCAGCAGTACCAATGACCCTTCCCATGTCAATTCCCTGCTGAACAGTTCCCTTACCATATGATTGATTTCCAATGATGATTCCACGTCCATAATCCTGAATTGCACCTGCAAATATCTCAGACGCTGATGCACTGAAACGATCCTGCAGTACACCTAAAGGACCAGTCCACGCAACAGCCTCGTCTTCATCCTCCTCAATATCAACATTATTTCTTCTGTCACGCACTTGCACAACGGGTCCGGATTTTATGAATAAACCACTCAGACTAATAGCCTCAGGTAAAGAACCTCCACCATTACTTCTCAAATCAATCACTACAGCATCTACATTTTCACGCTTTAAGGTGTCAAGCAGAAGCTTTACATCTCTTGTGGTACTCTTATAATTAGGATCCCTGGCCTGCATTGCCTTAAAATCTGCATAAAATGCCGGGATCTGGATAATTCCAATCTTGTATGATTTACCATTCTGTATTACGGTTTTTATTGTTCTTTTTGCCGACTGATCTTCAAGCACAACCTTGTCACGCACGAGTTCAACTATCTTTGGAGTGGCAGATAATTCCTGACCCGCAGGTATAACTTTTAATCGAACAATAGTTCCTTTCGGGCCTTTTATTTTAGTAACAGTAACATCTAGACGCCATCCTATTACATCTACAAACTCCCCGTCTTTTCCCTGAGCAACTGCCACAATCCGATCACTAACTTCAAGAGTTTTAGCTTTAAAGGCTGGACCTCCGGGGATAATTTCAGCAATTTTTACAACTTCATTTTCTAGCTGTAATCTTGCACCTATACCCTCAAAGGTGCGGGCAAGGTCTTCATTGAATTCCTGTGCTTTGTTTGGTACAAAGTAATTGGTATGCGGATCGACAGTACCTGTGAAGGAATTCATAAAAATCTGAAAAACATCCTGACTATTGAATTTGCTAGATTGAGAAACCAGATTCTCATATCTTTTTTTCAGGGTCTCCTTAATTTTTGATTCCTCAGTGCCAGTAACCTTCAGGTTAAGCATCTCATATTTCACCCGCTTAGACCAAAGGTTATTTGATTCAGCTTCAGATTTTAGCCAGGGAAGTTTCTCCCGGTCGTATGTATAGCTTTCATTACTTGTAAAATCGAACTTCTTATCGATTTCTTTTGATGCAAAGGCAACTCTGTCACTGTATCTTTTCTGATAAACATTGAAGATGTAAAATGGAACACTCAGGTCTCCGGAGCGCATATCATCATCCATTGTTAAGCGATACTTTTCAAAATCAGCAATATCACTCTGGAGGAAATAGCTTTTTCCATTATCCAATGCTTTTAAATACTCATCAAAAACTATTGAGGAGAAGACATCATCCACCACAACTTTCTGGTAGTGAAAGTTTTCCATGAGTTCAACCAGCGACTTTGCAATAACTGATTGTTGGAGCTCAGGTTTCAGATCACTCGTTGAAACAACTATATTGACCCTTGGGTCGGCCTGACATGCTAATGCAAAAACAATAAATAAGGCCAGACAAAATCTCTTTAACATCTCTTTAACTGATTTTAACTTCATTTCAGAATCTACGGTATCTAATTTGGTACCAAAAACTAACTATAATCATGGAAAGTACCTGATAAGCGGAAAATCCATGTAACATGTTTATGTATTTTTTTTAAAGACTCTAAATATACCTAAAAAAGGAATCAGAGAAAAAAACACACCTTTAATTATTGGATTGTTCTCAAAAATGTCTCCCTCATGACCTTAAACTCATAAAAAGCAGAACTAGCGGCACCTGAGTTGCCTAATTTATCATGAACATCCGAAAGGTGACTCTTAATTTCAATTAACTGGTCTTTGAATTTATTTTTTAAAGCTATTTGTTCTGCTTCTTTGTAATCTAACAGGGCAAGCTGATAATCCCCTATTGACATTTTGACATGCGCTAAGTTGATCAAGGATTTCACAATATCCAAAGGGCTGTTTATTTTACGTGCAAGCATATTCGACTGAATGTAAAACCATTTAGCCTGTGTAAATTTTTTTTGCTTGTGATAGGTATCTGCGAGCTGATCATAGCAACGGATTATACCATTCTTATCTTTCAAGCCATAATAGTATAAAGGCAAAGCCTTCCTTAGAACCAGTGATTCTGCATCTGTATAGCTTCTCTGACTAGTAAGAATTTCTGCCTGATCCATAAAAGCTTCTGCAAGTAATCTATTATTTTTTGTGTGTTGATCAATTAGAATTATGGCTTGACTATATTTTAGAGCCTCAACAAGATTTCCTTTATATCTGTTAATCCGTTGTAGTGTTAAATAATTACTTCTGAGCGAAACCATATTATTTATTCCTAGATTCAATGCTATCGCGCTATTTAACAAATTAATTGCATAATCCATTTTTCCATTTAAAGCATGACTGAGCGCATAAGAATTAAGAACCCCTGCTTCCGTTTTACGATCACCAAGATTCCTGGAAAGAAAAAGAAGCTGATCAAAGGCACTCAATGAATCAGACTTTAACGACCCATTGTATATTCCGGCTGAACTTGGAAACACAAAAGGAATATTATCAGAAGCCTTTAACTGCTCGTGGAACTTAACAGCGTCAAGATATTGCCTGAATGCAGCAATTCCCGGGCCAGACCATTGCCTGCTAAGTTCTTGCTTTAATGTATCAAGACCGGAATATTTAGATACAATGTTAGGGTAAAATGTGGTATCAGCTGTGGTTTCTAAAATAGGAAACCCTACCTTACTTCTGCTTTCAGGATTGTTCACAAATAGCAATACAAAAGCAGCTAATCTTAAGTTCATTCTATTTTACTGTCAGGAGTTGGGATCGACTAAAGCCTAATTTTTCTCTCGTAAAACGATATTGTGAGATTGAAACGTAAAAAGAGTTCTAAAATTATATGCCAATATAAAGATCAAGAAAAAACTGATAATTCCCTGTCATATGCCGCCCAAACCATATATGGATGTGAATCACAATGATATAAGTCTCCATTTGAAGAAATTCCGATTATTCCAGCAAAACCGTCATTTACTTTGAGTTCCTGAAATGACTTATCAGAAGCGGCTTTGAGACTCATGCCGTCACTGATCCGTGTTACAATTTTTACTGCTAGTCCGGCACTTACAATATCTTCACCAACCCCTGTACAAGATATACCTGCAAATTGATTGGCAAAATTGCCTGCTGCTGTAGCAGAATCACTGACACGTCCTGGAATTTCAAAACCCTTACCTCCTGTTGATGTGGCCGCTGCAATATTACCTTTGTCATCTAAAGCAACACATCCAACTGTACCTAGGCCAATAGAGGCATTTAACTTCTTGGTATATTCTTCTCTTCGTTGCTGGGTTTCTGTATTAAAGTATTCGAATCCATTTATTCTGGCAAAGTCCAATGCCCCTTTACCACTCAGTACCCGGTCATCTACTGACATCAGCTTCTCAGCGATTAATATTGGATTCTTTACATCCTCAATATTTATCACTCCCGAAAACTTGCCACTGCTTCCATCCATTAAACCTGCACTAAGTCTGATTTTTCCATCACTTTGAATTTGAGATCCGATCCCTGCATTAAAGAGTTCGCAATCTTCGAGCAGAGAAACAGCATAAACTGAAGTTTCCAGGGCAGAATGGGAATTTAAATAGTTGAAAGACTTATTTACAATGTCAGAAAGAGCTTTCTGTTTAGCTAGTTTAACCTGAGAATTTGTATGGGATTCACTAAAAAATCCACCGTGGATAATTAATTTAGAATGCATTAATAATCTTCATTTTTAACCTTCAAAAATACCCCTTCTTCCATCTTTATTGTTTTTTGAATGGTTAGTTCATGCCTTTCGAGATCGTATTTATCAAATATAGACATCACATGGACCTTCAGGCCACCTATCGAAACCGGCGATCCTAACTCTACTTCATAAATACTTGTTTCGCTGATAAAGCGGCCGTCAACCAAAATTGTCAGGCCTGAACCAATGGCTTCCAGACAATTTCCTTCAGTAATTAACAGGCCGGCATCCTCTCCAAGGCCAATACCTAGCATCCCCGGATTACTGGCAACAGCATAAAATAAGCGTCCTATTCTGCCACGCTGCACAAAATGAGTATCTACGATTACTGAGTCAATAAAACCCAAACCTGCGGTAATCTGAACTTCCCCTTTGATTAATGCCTCGCTACTGCTGCCACGATAGATCATATTTGTAGACGCGGCGGCAGCTCCAGCAGATGTTCCGGCAATCAGAAAATTATCTTCATGGTACCGTTTTTTCAACAAATGCAGAAAGGGGGCACCGCCAAATATCGAACTCAAACGCAGCTGATCTCCACCAGTAAACATCACTACATCTGCATTTGCAATGCGTTCCAAATATTCAGGGATATTAGCATCACTTCTTGATCGGATATCCATTACATGAACATTATTAACCTGAAGCTGTTTGAATGAATTAATATACTCCTTACCCACTATTTCGGGTATTTTTGATGCCGTAGTAATAACTTCTACAATAGAATCTTCCGCTTTTGCTGATTCCCTTATAATTCGCTTAAGAATCCCAAGTTCGAAGAATTTTATATAATGCGGATGACTGATATTTTCGTTGTAATTTAGTGAACTTCCCAGATCAACCGCGCCACCAATTATAAGAAGTTTGCCCTTTGGAACCATAGTAATATTAAGATCTCGTTACTTTAATATCAAATATATACTACCATCATAATATGTTCAGAAATTTATTGCTAAACTTTTCAACATAATGGGCGATTTTAAAACATATTTACCGAAAAAATTGTATCATTTAATTGGGTCAAAATTTAATACATTCGTATCTCTCTATATCTTGTTGTTGGTTTAATTCACATGGAGAATTAGCAAGAATTCCAATTCATACTATCATCAGAAACTGAGCTATACCACAATTAAGTTTGCTCATTTTCATTTTTTCGAACGATATTAGCGTATTTATCAGCATTATGCTGACACACGGCAGATAAATAAACATCTTATAAATACCTTAGAAAGATGCCGGATAGATTTAGCATAAATTGAGTAAATACAAATTCATTGAATCCTGAAGTAACTTTTAACAAAGGTTTGTTACTAATCATTAAAAATTAAAAATACTACATGAAAATATTGGGTATACAGGTTTTAAAAGGACCAAACATATGGTCTGTAAATCGCAGAAAATTGATTCAAATGCGTCTTGATCTTGAAGACCTGGAACAGAGACCAACCAATAAAATTGATGGATTCAGAGATAGAATTGAAAAGTTAATACCAAGCCTATATACTCACCGCTGTTCACCGGGCTATCAAGGCGGATTTTTTGAAAGGGTAGAAATGGGTACATGGATGGGTCATGTTATTGAGCATATCGCACTTGAGCTACAATCCCTGGCAGGAATGGAGACAGGCTTTGGGCGCACACGAGAGACAAAAACCTCGGGAATTTACAATGTAGTATTCAGCTATATTGAAGAGACCGTTGGTGTTTATGCTGCAGAAGCTTCTGTTCGAATTGCTGAACAATTAATTACAGGTGAAGATTATGATATTGAAAATGATATTATGACCATGAAAAAAATGCGGGAACGGGAACGTTTTGGTCCAAGTACCGCTTCAATCGTGGAAGAAGCTGTTGCGAGGAAAATTCCATTCATCCGTTTAAACAAAAGTTCGCTGGTTCAGCTGGGATATGGAGTAAACCAGGTTCGATTCAGAGCTACTATGACTGCTAAAACAAGTAGTATTGCTGTTGACCTGGCCGGAAACAAAGATGAAACCAAGCGTATTTTACAGGAACAAGCCATACCGGTTGCAAAGGGCTTAACAATTTCCACTATTGAAGACTTAGAAATTGCTCTTGATCAAATTGGATTTCCCTTAGTTTTTAAACCTTTGAATGGGAATCACGGAAAAGGAGCCACTATTAATGTAAATAGTAAAGAAGAGGCTATAGCAGCGTTTGCTTACGCACAAAAATATTCGCATCGGGTTATCGCTGAACGATTTATAACTGGCCATGATTTCAGGGTTTTGGTGATAGATAATCGCATGGTTGCAGCAGCTCAACGTGTTCCTGCACATGTTGTAGGAGATGGTATAAATACGGTTAATAGATTAATTGAAATTGAAAATAGCGATCCACGCCGGGGCTATGGCCATGAAAATGTGTTAACTGAGATAGGAATTGACCGTGATACTCTCGACCTGCTTGATAAAAAAGGTTATGCCCTGGATTCCATTCCTGAAAAATCTGAGATCGTATATTTAAAATCTACGGCCAATTTAAGCACAGGTGGTACATCAATTGATGTTACTGATTTGGTACATCCCCAAAATGTTTTCATGTGCGAACGAATAGCCCGGGTAATTGGCCTGGATATTTGTGGAATTGATATCATGGCAAAAAATTTAACTGAACTCCTGACTGATAACGGAGGAGTTGTTCTCGAAGTGAATGCCGCTCCAGGCTTTAGAATGCATCTTGCTCCCAGTGAAGGCCTTCCTAGAAATGTTGCTGCACCTGTAATAGACATGCTTTATCCCCCGGGAAAGTCAGCTCGAATACCAATTATCGCAGTAACAGGTACAAATGGTAAGACCACAACGACCAGGCTTATCGCACATATTGTAAAAAATAATGGATACCGAGTTGGTTTTACGACAACAGACGGGGTATATATTCAGAATTCTATGTTACTAAAGGGAGATACCACAGGTCCGGTTAGCGCTGAATTTGTGTTGAAAGATCCGACAGTGGAATTCGCTGTCCTGGAAACCGCAAGGGGAGGGATTTTGAGATCAGGCCTGGGCTTTGGTCATTGTGATATTGCTGTAATAACAAATATTCAAGAGGACCATTTAGGAATTTCAGATATTCATACACTTGATGATCTTGCACGCGTCAAAGGAGTTGTGTTAAAATCTGTAAAAAATGATGGCTGGGCTATTTTAAATGCAGATAATAAAAATTGTGTTAAACTTGCACAAGATGCCCGCTGCAATATTGCCTACTTTTCACTCGATGAGAAAAATAAGGTTATAAAGGATCATTGTCAAAAAGGTGGTATAGCCGCTATTTATGAGAATGGTTTCATTACCATCAAAAAAGGCGACTGGAAAATAAGAATAGAGAAGGTAACTCATGTTCCAATCACTTTTAACGGCACTGTGAGTTTCATGACACAGAATGTACTGGCAGCAAGTCTTGCGACATTCGTCTGGGGTTTTAAAATTGAAGACATACGCTTATCTCTAGAAACATTCATTCCATCTGTAGCACAGACACCCGGCCGGATGAATATTTTCGATTTAAAAGACTGTAAAATAATGGTTGACTTTGCCCATAATCCTGATGGTTTGCGGGGCATCAAGGATTTTCTATCCACCTTAGACATTAAACAAAGTATCGGAATAATTTCGGGAACCGGCGACCGGCGGGATGAGGATCTCAGGGAAATTGGAAGAATTTCAGCACAAATGTTCGACAACGTGATTATCTGTCAGGAGAAGTACCTAAGGGGCAGAAGCAGGGAGGAAATAATTAATTTACTGTTAGATGGTTTGAAGGAAGTAAAGCCAGAAATTGATATTCAAATTATCAATAAAGGTAAAGATGCCTTTAACTATGCAGTAAAAAATAAACAAATGGGGTCTTTTATCACAATTATTGGCGATTCGGTTACCGATGCAGTGGGTCTGGTTCAGAATTTTCAGGACAAAGAAGTTGGTCTTTAAACTTACTTGAAATGAACAAATTGAACTAACATTTATAAAATGGCAACAATACCTCCTTTAGCAGAGAGAATGCGCCCATATAGCCTGGATGACTATGTAGGACAGAAGCATTTGGTTGGCAAGGAAGCGATATTGCGACTCGCAATTGAAAGTGGGATGCTTCCTTCTCTGATTCTCTGGGGGCCGCCGGGAGTTGGGAAAACCACACTGGCTTTAATTATTTCAAAGCAACTAAAAAGGCCATTTTTTAGTCTGAGTGCAATAAATTCGGGTGTCAAAGACATCAGGGAGGTGATTGAAAAGGCATCCATCTTAAAGGAGAAAAATGAAAATCTACCTGTACTCTTCATTGACGAGATTCACCGTTTCTCAAAATCCCAACAAGATTCATTACTAGGCGCAGTTGAGCGGGGCTTAGTTACATTAATTGGTGCAACAACTGAAAATCCTTCATTTGAGGTTATTTCAGCTCTTCTATCCAGAAGCCAAGTTTACATTCTGCAAAACCTTACGGAAGAAGATTTGCTGGAATTACTGAACAAAGCAATTAAAGAAGACAGCTACCTGAAAGTTAGGAAAATCTTTTTTAAAGAACATGAAGCCCTGTTGCGTCTATCCGGTGGAGATGCAAGGAAGCTATTGAATGTATTGGAACTTGTAGTTAATGCTACGGGTAAACAGGATGTAAGCATCACCAATGAATTGGTAATGAAATATGTTCAGCAAAATATGGCTATTTATGATAAAGCCGGCGAACAGCATTATGATATTATCTCCGCTTTCATAAAATCTATCCGCGGAAGTGATCCGAACGCAGCAGTCTATTGGCTGGCCCGAATGATTGCAGGGGGAGAAGATCCGTCATTTATCGCCCGTCGCTTATTAATTCTTGCATCTGAAGATATCGGAAATGCGAACCCAAATGCGCTACTTCTGGCTAACAATTGTTTTCAGGCTGTTAACGTAATCGGCTGGCCCGAGTCAAGAATTATTCTCTCACAAACTGTTACTTACCTTGCATCATCCCCAAAAAGTAATGCAAGCTATGAGGCAATTAGTAAAGCCCAGGAGCTTGTGGCTAGAACCGGTGACCAGTCGGTGCCACTGCACCTCCGAAATGCCCCAACTAAACTCATGAAAAATATAGGTTATGGCAAGGAATATGAATATTCTCATGCCTATAAAGATAATTTTACCCCACAGGAATACATGCCTGAAAATCTGACTGGGACCCTGCTATACGACCCAGGACATAATGCTGCAGAAGAAAAACTTCGTGAACGACTTGAATTCCTGTGGAAGGGGAAGTATAAATATTAATTTTGTATGAATTTATTTAATTTCAAATATGAATTTAACTTTTTTAATTCACCAGTCTAAAGCATTCTGGCGATCGAAGAATACAGGAAAAAGTATTGCCATGAGAGTGGTCATGGGAATTCTTATTCTATACCTACTTCTAAATGTACTTGTCGTTGCTTTTTTTCTAGACAAGATTTTGAGCAATACAAACCCAGAGCAGGATGTTCTTTACTCATTCAATAGCTATATTCTTTACTATTTTTTACTGGATCTCCTCTTTCGTTTTCAAATGCAGGAGTTACCCACATTGAGTGTAAGACCCTATCTGCATCTTCGAATTAAGAAAAATCAGCTTATTAATTATCTTTCTATAACATCTCTATGGTCAACCTTTAACCTGACCCCAATTTTATTGTCATTGCCATTACTCATAAAAACTGTTATACCACAATATGGTCTTGCCGAATTCTGGAGTTTGCTTGTTTCAATAATCGGTCTCACGCTTTCCAATCATTTTTTTAGTCTCTGGATTAAAAGAAAAGTGAATCTGAATGCAATCTGGATGTTGATCTTCTTCGGCACTTTGATATTACTAGCCTCACTTGATTTTTACTTCAAACTCTTTTCCATCTCAACAGTTTCTGCGGAATTATTCAAGATTGTATTGGCTAAACCGCTTTACTGCATACTGTTTATGTTGTTAGCCTTAGTAATCTACATAATCAATTATCGTTACCTTAAATCAAACCTCTATTTAGAGGAACTTCATACAGCAGATAATTCGCATAAATCAAGTACTGAAATTCCTTATCTGAGCAGGTTTGGAAAGGCAGGAGATCTTGTAGCAAATGAGTTAAAGCTGATTCTTAGAAATAAACGTCCGCGCTCTGTTATAACCATGAGCCTGCTATTTATGTTTTACGGACTACTTTTCTATAATAACCCTGCCATTTCAGGATATGCACCTATTGTATTCTGCGGAATGTTCATGACCGGCATATTCATCATCAATTATGGTCAGTTTATGTTTAGCTGGCAAAGTGCCCATTTCGATGGAATTTTGGTAAGTAAAGTCAGTGCCCTAGACTTTTTTCGATCAAAATTCCTGTTGTTCACTTTTTTCTCTTCCGTCTGTTTTTTATTGACTATTCCCTATGTATACTTTGGCTGGAAGGTTTTGATTGTGCATTTCATTATGTTCATATGGAATCTGGGAGTAAATACATTACTGGTGCTTTATTTTGCTAACCAAAACTATCGCAGAATTGACCTCAGCAAGGCGTCTACATTTAACTGGGAGGGTGTTGGAGCATCTCAATGGATACTTAGTGTTCCACTCCTCCTTGCCCCATTCGTCATTTATTTTCCGCTTGATCTTTTAGGTTACCCGGAAGTGGGATTGACTCTGATTGCGGTCATCGGTATGATATTTATCATTAGCAGGGAGTTTTGGCTCAATAAACTGGTAAAGAGGTTTCAGGAAAAAAGATATTTAATAGCAGAAGGTTTTAGAAATAAATAATATGATTGGGATAAGTAATCTAAAAAAGCAATATAACGGAGTAACGGTTGTCAATATTCCAGAATTAACGATTAAAAGAGGAGAAACGATCGGACTTGTTGGAAATAATGGGGCAGGTAAAACAACCCTTTTCCGGATGATGCTCGATTTGATCAGACCTGATTCAGGTGAAGTCCTTTCGGATGAAAAAAATGTTGCAGAAAATGAATCATGGAAAGACTATACCGCCTCATATCTTGATGAAGGATTTCTGATTGACTATTTGACACCAGAAGAATATTTTCATTTTATTGGTGGCCTCCATAATAAAAGCAAAGTTCAGGTTGATTCTGAACTCCCTGCATTTGCAGATTTTTTTAATGGTGAGATCTTAAAGAAAGGAAAATATATCCGCGACCTTTCTAAAGGTAACCAAACTAAAGTTGGGGTTGCTTCGTGTATGATTCAGAACCCTCAAATTCTAATGCTTGATGAGCCCTTCGCAAATATAGATCCCAGTACTCAAATCCGCTTGAAGAATATGGTTAAAGATATCTGCAAAGAGAAGCAGATTACAACAATCATTTCCAGCCACGACCTTAATCATTTAACGGATGTTTGTGAACGCATTTTATTAATGGAAAAAGGAAAAATAATCAAAGATATTGCGACAAACTCAAATACGCTTCAGGAATTGGAGCAGTATTTTTCAGTATTATCTTAACCTGTCTGTAGCGCCATTGATATGAATTTAGATTTGACCGGAAAAAGAGCCTTGGTATGTGGTAGCACCCAAGGAATTGGTAGATCCAGTGCCATGGAACTTGCTTTACTTGGCGCTGATATTACACTTTTGTCCCGCAATGAAGATAAACTCAAGGAAGTGCTTCAGGATTTGCCTGTAAATCAGAATCAGAATCACCACTATCTGGTTGCCGATTTCCAGGATCAGAATCAGCTGAAAAATATCATTAATGAGTATTTAATCAATAATCCAATCGATATCTTAATCAATAATACCGGAGGCCCTGCAGGTGGGCAGGCTATTGATGCCGGAACGGATGAGTTTATCAATGCATTTAACATGCATCTGGTCTGTAACCAAATACTGGTACAGGCCATTTCGCCGGGCATGAAAAAAAATAAATTCGGACGTATTATCAATATTATATCTACTTCAGTAAAAACACCATTAAAAGGTCTGGGAGTTTCTAATACTATTCGGGGTGCTGTTGCGAGCTGGGCTAAAACACTGGCGCTTGAGCTGGGACCATTTGGGATTACGGTGAATAATATTTTACCAGGTTATACCATGACTGGCAGACTGGAATCGATCATCTCTACTATTGCGAAACGCGAGAGTAAAACAAAGGAAGAGGTACAAATTGACATGATCAGTACTATACCTGCAGGCAGAATAGCTGATTCTAACGAGGTGGCAGCAGCAATTGCATTTCTGGCAAGCCCTGCTGCTTCCTATATTAATGGCATCAATTTACCTGTTGATGGCGGTAAAACTCCTTCATTATAACCAATAAATTATAAGCATTATGAGATTCTTATTCCAAAGCATGCTAATACCACTTACCTTCTGGAATTTAAGCGCTTCCACCTTTAAAAATCCACAGGATGAAAAGTCAGGTATTATTGCAGAAAACGCAAAACCGGTTTTAATATCAGATCAGTTCAAATTTACTGAAGGACCAGCTGTAAATAAAAACGGGGATGTTTTCTTTACCGATATCGTTGAAGGAAAGATCTGGAAATACAGTACTGAAGGTGAATTAAGTCTTTTCATGGATAAAACGGGGCATTCCGACGGAATGTATTTCGATAAAAAGGGGAATTTGATTACTGCCGCAGATGAAAAAAATGAAATCTGGCAGATAAGTCCCGATAAAAAAGTAAAAGTCTTGCTTGATAATTTTGAAGGCAAACGCTTTAATGGTCCAAATGATCTCTGGATAGATACCAAAGGAGGAATATTTTTTACAGACCCATATTATCAGCGGCCATATTGGGAACGAAAAAAACCCGATCTGAGTAACCAGAGTGTTTACTACTTTCCTAAAGGTTCAAAAACAGCCTTTCTACTTGACAGTAATTTTGTAAGACCTAATGGAATAATAGGTTCAGCTGATGGGAAAAACCTATTTGTTGCTGATATAGGTGATAAAAAAACGTATAAATATGATATCGGAAAAAAAGGGAAATTATTTAACCGACGCTTATTTTTTGATCAGGGATCAGACGGAATGACTTTAGACAATCGGGGTAATCTTTATTTAACCGGCAGGGGTGGGGTAACAGTTATTAATCCAGAGGGTAAAAAAATAGAGCATATTGAAATTCCTGCGTCAACCGCAAATGTTTGTTTTGGAGGAAAAAACAGGGATGTTTTGTTCATCACTGCCAGCAAATCAGTGTACACCCTGAAAATGAAGGTCAGGGGAATTTAAGATTTCTGAATCCGATTTAAGGAATGGCAATAATTGTTCAGGTAAGGCTCTTGAAACAAAATATTTGATTTTTGAAACCAAATTCTGTGTCTTATAGGTTGCACCAGCCCTTTCCTACGGAATAGTTCCGGTAAAAAATTGCGTTCCATTTCAAATTACGAATGGCCGGAAGCTATCTCCTCCGGCAAGGTTTATTTTACCCAAACCTTTTTTTCATTTGGGACGTACAACCCGGCAGATTAGGATTAACATCTGGTATACACCTCAGGGTGTTTCAGTGGTGCATTTTTAGCAGCACTGAATTTCATGATATTTGCTAAATCCGTATTAAAAATAACAGTAGCTCACGGGATTGGTACGATCGAAGAGTTACAGACACTGCTTACTAAACCACGATAGAATTTTGCAGTGTCAGTAAGATGAGGACAATCTTATGTCGAATTCAGCTTTAGACAACAAAAAAGACCTATGAAATCTATTCACAGGTCTTGTCCTTAAAAATTGGAATTACTCTGCAGGCGCAGAGACAACTTCACCTTTGATGTAAATCACTTTTATTGGAGTCTTGGCATTCGACTTGATCGTTAAACCTTTACTAAATGGGGCAATCGCCGCTGCATTGTAAGTAACAGTTATTGAACCTGATTGTCCTTTCAATACCGGTGTGCTGGTATATTTAGGTACAGTACAGCCACATACACTCTCAATATTACTTATGATTAACGGCTCGTCGCCTATATTGGCAAATTTGAACTCAACATTTACCGGCTTTCCCTGAGGAATTTTGCCAAAATCATGCGTTTCTTTCTCGAATTTGAACTCAGCCTTTTCGACAACATTAAATGCTGTCACAGCTGCAAATGAAAATACGACGCTGCAAAGAATGATTAATTTTTTCATAATGATTAAACAGTTTTTTATAATTGTTTGTCAATTAAACAGGAATCTGCAGTTATTTATCAATCAGAATCCTAGTAATCAAAAATAGTAATTTACTTGGTTTGAATTTAAATTTTTGGCAATTGCTATTCAAATGTTACCATAAATATGATTCTAGAACCCAAAAAATAGCACCATCCAAGTTGACAATTCTAAAATCAAATCTGTAACTATTGTATCAATTTCTGTTCCCAAATAAAAATATAAAATTATTAAAGATTAATAACTCAATACCTTTTATCCGGTTTTTTATCTTCAGAAACTCTTACTCCAATGGTACGGCCATATAATTCAGTACCATCAAGAGCAGAAATTGCCTGCTGCCCAGCTTCATCATCTGCCATTTCAACAAAACCAAAGCCTTTACTGCGTCCGCTTTGCTTATCAATGATCAGTTTTACGGAAGTAAGTTCACCGTATTTTTCAAAAATTTCTCTTAACTCTCTTTCATCTACTTTAAAAGGAAGTCCTCCAACGAAAATGTTCATATAATTTATTTGATTAGTTTATAATTATTGATTGATAATCCTCTGATAATAAGGATGTTTATTTACTCTTGTAACTTCAGGTTCACCAATTGCAGTAAGCATCCTGCGAGCACCCACCATTGTTCTGGATTGAAAATCATCGTAATTTTTAGCCCCCTTGATCATACTGTTAATTCGTACCAAACCAGCAGCCTGAATAAATTCACCATTGCCAATATAAATAGCTGTATGAGTTACACGCTTGGTTTGCTTATTTACAGCAAAAAATAATAGATCACCAGCTTTAAGGGTTTTCAATGATTTGGCAATATTTACAGTGTCTCCCTCATGGATGTCTAATTTGTCACCCACCAATGCCTGTTGTGAAGCATCCCTTGGAATTATAATACCATTCAGAAAATAGCTTGTTTTTGTAAAACCACTACAATCCAAACCCTTTATTGAAGTACCGCCCCACAGATATGGAATACCTAAGAAATTCCTTGCAGTTGTTAGAATCTCTTCTGCACTCGGATCAGGAAGATCTTTCCACTGATCAAACAACCGGGCCTTTTTTACTGAGATATAAGCCAGTCGTTTATCGGGAAAGGAAATCTTATAAAACCCGTTCGATTCACTGATTAATTGCATGATATTACCCGCAACAAGATCAGAAACAGGTAAAGATGTCTCAGATGCCTCCGAATAAGCCTGACCGTATAGATCAGTATAAATTAATTTTTCTGATGTTTGCCAGTTCTCAAATTCTGTTTTAGTTAAAAGAGTCACACCGGCAGATTCTGTCCAGGAAAGGTAATTGTCAGGTGTGCGTACAAAATAATGTCCCCTTTCCTTTTTTAGAATCTTAAGTGGTGTTCCTAATCCGGCCTGAGTAGCCATTTCTGCTGCATGATCAGGACCATATCTTGTATTTATGACTGATAAATTTGCAATACCGTAAATCTTTTCTCCAAGATCTTTTGAAGGAAGAAGCACTTCATTAATTTGAACAGGAAGGTTTTCGGCACTCAATAAAGCCTTTAACTCAGTTGCCGATTCAGGCCTGCTAAATTCAAGCTTAAAAGTTAATGGATTTGAATTTTGCTGTATTAATTGATAAAATTCTACTCTTCTGTCAGGTGCGTACTTTTTATGAACCATCACCGACAATTCATTTAAGCGCCTAATTACTGAAGAATCTGGTTGAACGGCCTCAGAATAGGTGCTAAAAAAGAATAGAAGGCTAAAAAAAGTAAAAAACTTATTCATATAAATACCCAAACGAGAAATGCATTGGAGAAATCAAATCTTCGACATTCCTTATAATTAGTTAAGATATAAATTTAAGTAAAGAATATGAAAGATGTATAAAAATTTGGGTAGGCAAATTTCTATGATGCCCGATCTTCTTTAAGCCAGTTCATCAAAAATCTTTAGCTTCATCTGCTTATTAAAAATTCAGGGATGGTTTAGGCGAGCCATCAGACTTGGAAATTTATATGAAAAACCCAATTCCTTTTCCACCCTTTCACTTTCCACAATTTTCCAATTTAACTTCTCTTGAATGAAATTCGGTTCGGGAAGTTTATCAAGTCTGGCTGCCAGAGTGTAGAATTCTTGTTTGCTTGGATGAGAAGGCGTTGAACCTATGAAAACTCCTTTGGCAGTATCAGAATCAATAAGTGCATTGATTATGCCTATGACCTCATCCTGATGTATCATATTTACAGGTGCTAAGCCATTGGGAATATTGGTTTTCCCCGAGAAAAATCTTCCGGGTGACCTACCAGGCCCAAATAATCCTGCTAACCTTAAAATTATTACATTCATTGGAAGTGCTAACAAACTTTTTTCCACTTCTGCAATTACCTTTCCGGATAATGTTTCAGGTGAGATCTCAGAGCTTTCTGTGTATTCCTGATTGCCATCAGAGTATACAGATGTTGAGCTAATAAAAATTAATTTCGAAACTCTACTTTTTGGTATCTGTGAGGAAAGTATCTCCCCCATTCTTTTATAATTATCCGGGCCCTCAGCAGTTCTTCTTCCCGGAGGCACAGAAACAATGAGAATTTCTCCATCTAAGAGGGACTCAAGTTTAGGTTCAGGAAGAGTTTGATCAAACTGTACTAAAAATGGGTCAATACCTGCTACTTTTAGCACCCGCATTTTTTCAGGGCTTGTTGTGCTTCCCTTAATAGCAAAACCTCGCGAAATTAGATTGAGCGCTAAAGGAAAGCCCAACCAACCGCATCCCAATAAGTTTATTTCCTTCTTAGTATTCATATATGTTTAGTGTAAAAGTACATTCTAAAAAACTAAATCCAATTTGGTATATCGTTTGACTTAATTGAAGAAGACAAAAAATAATCATGAAAAATACAAAGATTAAAATAGCTACACTCGGACTAGCGATCGCTGCTTCGTCAATGTTATTTCAAAGTTGTGCTACCACAACTAAAACGCAAAAAGGCACAGTAATTGGTGCGGCTACGGGTGGTACAATCGGTGCAATTATTGGTAAAAAAGCTGGAAATACTGCTGTTGGTGCAATACTAGGAGGCGCAATCGGTGGCACTGCAGGCGCAATTATAGGTCATAAAATGGACCGCCAGGTAGAAGAAATTAAAAATGCAGTTCGCAGTGCTGAGGTAATTCGTGAAGGAGAAGGTATCATCGTTAAATTTGAATCCGGTATATTATTCGATATTAACCAGTATACCCTGAAATCAGCTGCACGAATGAACATCGAAAATCTTGCAACAACGTTTAAAAATAATCCTGAAACTACAATCTTAGTGGTTGGACATACCGATTCAAGTGGTTCTGATGAATACAACAAACGCTTATCAGAACAACGTGCTGAAACAGTTAAAGCCTATGCCTATAGTCAAGGTATCAGCTTTAACCGTTTGACTACCGAAGGAAGAGGCGAAACTGAGCCAATTGCTGATAATTCAACCGCTGCAGGTAAAGCTCAAAACCGTCGAGTTGAAATTGTTATCGTTGCTAATGAGACCATGAAACACGAAGCTAAAACAGGTGCTCAATAATTAAAAAAAATAAAAATGCTCCCGTTGGATAAAAGCAATGGGGGCATTTTATTTCCACCCATTTGCTTGCTTTGTCTCGGTTATATGAGCAAGGTGATGTTTACCATGCCATACATACAGACTAAGGACTGTGCTCAAAAAATAATTCTTTCCCTGAGCAGGATGAAAATATTCCCTTTGAAAATCCTGATGTTTCAAGGTTTTCAAAAATGAAACCCACCTCCTGTGCAAACTATCAAGAAGATCAAGCGAATCAATTAACTGCCCATATTTTGCTTCTGAACATTCAGCCCATAGACCTTCTTCATAAGGCTTTATAACCGGAACATCTTCGGTTAATGCCAACTTAAAACGGATATAGGCGTTTAAATGACTATCCGGTAAATGATGAACCACCTGCCTTAAAGTCCAACCACCTTCACGGTATGGAGTATCCAGCTGTTCGACTGTTAATCCATTTACTGCGGCCCTTATTTTGCCAGGCAATACAGCTAATTCCTCAATCAAACCAGGATAGTCTTCTTCCTTAACAGGCTCAATTTTAAATTTCCCAATCGGAAACCTTAGCATTTCTAAGTCAACGCTCATAATAATTTTTATTAAACTATAAATGTATGTAAGTCCAGTGCATGCATGCCTATCTCCTGATCACCAATTACCTGCCAGTATTGTTTGGCCTCGTTTATTTCTATTCCCTTAGATAAAAGTATCCAGGCAATATTCTGATCAATATAAATCTGAGATGCTATTTCTCCCGACTCATTGCTGAATTCCCATCCTGATCCTCTTCTTTTAATCGACCATACTCCTCCGGCATCTCCAACTATCTCTAACCGGATTAATGTACCTTCAGGATACTCAAAATTTCTAAAATGATAAGGTAAAGCCTGCATACAAATCTGAAGAAAGGGATTATACAATTCTCTGCCCGTTATAGATTTTGCTCCAACCGCCTGCCTGATCTGTTGCTGATGATGCCATCTTTCAGTGTATTCACGTGCAAAGTCAAAACGGTTTGTGGATATATCTTCACCTGCCCATGAAACAGGGAAAATGGCTTTTGCATCCAAATCAAGACTATGTAGATATTCAAGCATTTGTACCTGAGTAAGCTGCAACTGTTCAATAAGGATTTCAGGACTTACTCTTTTATAAGCTTGCACCCAGTCTGCATTGAGCTCATTAATATAGTTTAGAAGACCCTGTTCAGATTTTATTTCAGGAAATTCAGTCTGATAAGCATCCCTGCCAATCGCTAAACGTCTTATTGCACTGTCCAGTAAGTGAGCTGCTATATCCTTTACCTTCCATTGCTTACATAAGGTGTCATTATTCCATTGCTTCCGATCAAGTCCGGCGAGAACCTCAATGAGCGAGGTGTTGAGTGCCGGAAAAAGATGTAAAACATCAATCATTACATAATCTTTTTAAGCCATTTGAGTAAGCTCCTTTTCTCTGAATACGGCGGATATGCAATTTTACTAAAATCCATTTTTGACTGAAACATCACTGCCCGCTCATGGGAAAAGGCCTTGAATCCGAAGAATCCATGACAGCTTCCTGAACCACTATTTCCAATTCCTCCAAAAGGTAAATTTGGGTTTGAAATATGGATGACCACGTCGTTTACACAAGTACCCCCTGCCGAGGTTTGCCTGATGGTATCTCTGATTGTGTTCCCTGAACCCGAAAAAACATATAGCGCGAGCGGTTTTGGTCTCTGATTAATAAACTCTATTGCTTTGTCAATAGATTCATAGCTGATCACTGGCAGAAGCGGACCGAATATTTCCTCCTGCATAATCGCTGAAGATGCCGAAACATTGCTTAACAAAACAGGGGCAATGGTCTGGTCTTCAACACTGTCAGTACCTCCCATTACAACTAATGCTCCATCGTCCACTGCTTTGTCCCGTAATGATTGTAAGCGCTGAAAATGACCTGCATTAATAATTTTACCATAACTGCCCTTATCCAGCTCAGCCTTGTTGTAAAATAATTGCTCAATCTTTAATTTGGCGAGGCTCAGAAATTCTTGTTCCTTGCTAGAATGAATCAAAACATAATCAGGAGCAATACAGGTCTGTCCGGAATTGATAAACTTGCCCCAAACAATTTTTTCTGCAGACTTCTGAAGATCTGCGTCTTCCGTAATGATGGCAGGCGATTTACCCCCAAGTTCAAGCGTGACAGAACTCAGATGACGGGCCGCGGCAGCCATTATTACCTTGCCAACCTTCGGACTTCCGGTGAAAAAAATATGATCAAAGGGCAATTCCAACAAAGCTTCTGATACTTCAACATCTCCTTCAAAACAAGCAACTTCCTTTGAATCAAAATTATCATTGATCAATTTTAATAACAAAGATGTAGTAGCGGGACTCAATTCAGAAGGCTTAAGCATAGCACAGTTACCTGCTGCAATTGCCGAAACCAGTGGCGCGATCAGTAATTGAAAAGGATAATTCCATGGGGAAATAATCAAAGACACTCCCTTTGGCTCGTAAAATATTCTGTTTTTTGTGAAAAAGCTACTTAAGCCTGCAGCGACCCTACGGGGCTTTAACCAATTAGAAAGATTTTTTATCGCAAAATCTATTTCCGCATACACAAAATATACTTCAGTCAGGGCCGCCTCAAATTCAGATTTCCTAAGATCCTTTTGAAGGGCCTCAAAAATCAATTGTTCATTTTGCTGAATCAGAAGCTTCAGCTTCCTCAGCTTTTCCTTTCGTTCATGTGCAACTGAACTACGCAGACTGATGCTATGAAACTTTTGTAGTTCAAAAATTTCGGTGATGCTTTTTTGCATGTAGACTATGTACTGTAATAAATTATGGTACTTCTAAAAATTTAATGATGGATGCTTTTGATGAAAATCTGTTGCCTTTTGATAAGCCTGAGCAACCTTTAATAATTTACCTTCGCCAAAAAGCTGTCCGGTAAAGGTAATGCTACCCGGCAGGCCATTTCTAAATCCGTTTGGTAAAACAACACAAGGATGACCACTTAAATTACTTGCGCGCAAATTCATACCAAAAGCCGGCGCAATAAATAGATCCACATCTTTCATCTTCTGGTTCAACTGCTCAATAAGCAATGCCCTTGCCCGGTTTGCCTGAATGTACTCTACAGCAGGAATAAAGTTTGCTGAACGAAATCCGCTTGGCCAGGCATTTTTATTCTGTCTGACAAGCAGGTCATCCCGGTTTGAAAGAGTGAGTTCCTGAAATGCAGCACCTGATTCAGCTGATAAAACAATGAGCATATCATTATAAGGCAATGCAGGAAGCTCAAAAGGAACCAATTCTGCACCCAGTTCCTTTAACTTAACCAAGGTTATACTGTCATTCGAAGAATTTGGATACTTAAGCTTAAACTCAGAACTAATGTAACCGATTCGTGTTCCTTTCAGACTTGTACCAATTGGAGAACTATAATTAAATGGCGCTTCAATTGCACTGAGGTCCTTTCCATCTTCACCCTGAATGGCATTGAATACAATTGCACAATCTTCAACACTGCGGGTAATCGGACCTAATTTGTCCATACTCCAGCTCAATGCCATAGCTCCATGTTTACTAATACGACCAAAACTTGGACGGAGACCTGTTGTACCACATTCTGTAGACGGCGAAACGATGGAACCCAGCGTTTCTGAACCAATTGCAAATGGCATACAACCTGCTGCAACAGCGGATGCAGAACCTGCAGAAGAACCGCTCGACCCACGCTTTATATCCCATGGGTTTTTTGTCATTCCACCAAACCAAACATCCCCCATCGCCAATTCACCCAGGGTTAATTTAGCGATTAATACTGCTCCGGCATTCTCAAGACGTGTGATAACTGTTGCATCCACATCAATTACCTGATCCTTATATGCAACTGATCCCCAGGTAGTTTTGTAATCTTTGGTTGCCAAAAGATCCTTAGCACCAAATGGTATTCCATGCAATAATCCTCTGTATTTTCCTGCCGCAATCTCTGCATCAGCCTTTTTGGCCTGCTTCATGGCTCGCTCCTCGGTAATACTAACCGCGTAGAGTAAAGACGGATTATACTTCTTAACCCTTTCGATGAAAAATCGGGTCAGTTCTACCGAACTGATCTGTTTACTTTCTATCAATGCGGCTAATTGAGTAATGGTAAAAAAAGCCATTTTCTCCCTTTCAGCGGGAAGCTTTATTTGCTCCTGAGCAGATACTTTAAAATAATTTGACTGATCCGGGAAATGATAGCCAACTGGCACAGGATTAAAATTTAAGACAGGAGCAGTTGCATTTGAGATATTTAGCTTTCTAAGTGCTGCATAGCCTTTCCGTCTTCTTTCCAAATCCTGAAGCATAGTATCCGCCTCCGCGTCAGTGAATTCTAATCCAATAATTTTCTGTGCCTGCTTAACAAGGATTGCTGTAATTTTCTCTTCCTCAAGTTTTTGGCTAATAAAACCTCCCAGTGTAAAACTTAGAATGCAGAGAATGATAATAATACTATTTCGACGTAAATGAAGTTTCATATTTGTTGTTGTTTGAATCCGACTAAAATTAGTGAAAGAAACAGTAAATTAAGCCCTTTGATAATTAAAATTATGATCAAACATATTTATCTATTCCTAATTCTTAATATTTTGTGTCTGACTTTGAAGGCACAAACCATCAAAACCGGAGTTTTGGTAGTTGGAAATACGCCGGCTGGAGTCTCTGCTGCTATTCAATCTGCACGCTCCGGTGCCAATACAACTTATCTAACTCAATCTTTATCCGTAAATCCCGCTTTTGCAGAAGAGGATCTTCCATATCTAAGGAATATTAGAAATCATTATTTCCTTAAAGAACGTAGAAAAAGCAAAGCAACAGATTCAATCATAGCTTTAAAAATTAACCTGGATAAAGCGACTGACCTGATAAAAAATATAGCAGATACAGTTAAAAATTTGGCGCTTAACCATAATAATGTTGTAGATGAGATTAAAAAAGATGGTAAAGGCTGGGAGGTCAGACTTAAAGGAGGTCAGAAGATCAAGACTGATGTTATAATAGATGCAACTGACAACTTCTTTTTAGCGTCTTTACTTAGAATAGATTTGAAAAAAGCAATGACCTTACCTGTTAAACTTGAAAATCCATTTGATAGTAAGCTGAGCAGGAGCACTGTTGCAACAGGATATTTGGAACTTGCAAATAAGGAACGCTCAATTGCTCCAATTCCACCAGGTGCACTTATGCCGACAGGATTTGAAAATTTTATTGTGGTACCCAAACAAATCGGCCAAGTGAAACCCATTAGAATGGAGATGGGACAAGCTGCCGGAACGGTCGCAGCCTATTGTTCATTCTTTAAAACTACCACCAAAACTATCAATGTCAGAATAATTCAAGGTGAACTACTGGCATTTAATGCTACACTTATTCCTTATTCTGATATTGAACTTAAAGACCCCAATTTTAAGGCCTTTCAGCAATTAGGGCTCGGCGGACTTATGAAATTGAATACTGTGAAGGAAGGAAATATCAATAAAATTAAATTTGATACAGCCACAACTATCATTGCGGGAGAAATCAAAGCGCCAATGAAAGAATTTTATACCAGAAGCCAAATCTGGTTTGCTGATAATAAGGCAGATACCTTGACTATAGGAGATGCGATCAGCTTATTTATGTTTACAGCAACACGTGGTGAAGAACTGAAAAAAGAGATAGAAGAAGGCTGGAAAGTAAGTTTCAAGTTTAGCAGTAAATTTGAGATGAAGAGAAACATCACAAGAAAGGAATTCGGGATTCTTGCTGACCGCTATCTTCAACCATTTAATGTAAGAGTAGACCCGGCGGGAAATTTGTTGCGTTAATTTATTTAATTTAACAGACTGATGAAAAAACTGAAATCAATACTGATAATCTTTGGCTTAATGATGTTTAGCAGTTCAACTTTTGCACAGGGACTAAACAATGAAGTAGTTAAAGCAAACATGATTGTTGACTGGGAAAGGGCTAAGCTCTACACAAGAGAGTACCTGGATGCAATGCCTGAAGATGGTATTAATTTTAAACCAATTCCCGATCTACGCAGTTTTGCAGAGCAAATGCTGCATATGTCGCAGGGGACCATTGGCCTTGTTTCCAGTGCAACCGGGACAATTCCAATATACCAGGGTAAAGTCCTTGAAAAAGCTGATGAATTCAAGAATAAAGCCGCACTGTCCAAAATAGTAATGGAATGTTATGATTATGCTATTCAGTCCATACGCAACATGGATGCTACAAAAATGGATAGTCTGATCAAACGCGGGAAATATGAAACCGACCAGTTTGGCTGGCTGAATAAAGCCTTTGAGCATCAAACCCATCACCGCGCTCAGACTACAATTTATCTTCGGTTAAAGGGGATCAAACCTCCTAATGAAAAACTATTTTAGGCGGAATTTGCTCTTTTTAGGATGATCAATAATTTTAAGGGAACTGACTTTCCTTATCCGATAACAGTTAATTGCTGTTTCACCTAACTTTTCAATTAGTTTGTAATTCACAATTGCACCAACAGCTGCTCCGATCAATGGAATGAGTTGTGCCATTTTGGCAAGGTCAATATAATCGCGGTATTCCTGTTGAAAAGTTCGCCAGTCGAACTGATCAACATCTTCAGGAAGGGAATTTATATAAGAATCCCAGTCTGAAATTTGCTTGAAAACCTTATGCCTCCCTTGCTGACTCGAAAATGCCAGCTGGAAAATATACAATATGTAAAGACGCTCCCTGTAATCCTTGACATCATATCCATAAAGAGCTGCTACATCAAAAAGCAATTTCATCTTGATCCCGATCAAAACTGGAAATTCAGCCAGCCCCAACAGAAAACCACCCGCTCCGATCAATGCACCTTCGACGGAGGCTGTTTTTCTGTAAAATTGTATTCTCTCCTTTACAAATGCCTCCCTAAGCTGCAATGAACTATCTTCCCTCGGTTCTTTTGTGATAAATTTGGCACCAAAAAGTACCGCTTTAACCATTTTTTCAACAGCCACAGTGATTGCATTGTGTACTTTTTCAGGAATCAATTTATTCAATCGATTCTGAATTCCCTTAGATACAAGATCAAAAAAGCCAGGCTTTTTTAGTATTTTCTTTTTCCAGAGTTCGAGTTCAATATGGGCCTGTTCTTCGTATGGTAGCAAAATAATTTAACGTGAGTTCGATATATAAATATCTAAAGATTAATAAATAACCACATAGATTGACTTATATTAAGCATTAAAGGGGGCATAGATTGAAGCGAAGCTTCAAGGCTATCTCTGTCTAAAATGAAGTCTAGCAGCCATAAAATGCTATGTTTCCCTGCCAGCCGGCAGGCAGGTATGTGGTTTATAAAATATTATGTCGATTACACGTTAATTTAGTCCCAACTGAAAAATGGTTCATTTTCACAAGATACCTAATAAAAATTTCAGAATAACTGAGTTTGTTCGTATTGGCATAACTCTTACCTTGCCTATTCAAACCAATTTTATGCGTAAATTTTTTCTGCTAGTAGCCGGCATTTTTCTGCTCAATAATTTATTTGCACAGATATCCCCAAAAGAACATTTTGGTTTCACCATCGGGGATGATTATCAATTAGCCAATTTTACCCAGACGGCTGAGTATTTCAAAAAGATATCCGAACAATCTGATCGGGTAAAACTTATGAGTATAGGTTTGACTGAAGAAGGAAGAACACAACCCATGCTGATCGTTTCTTCTCCTGAAAACCTTAAAAATCTGGAGCAATACAAAGAAATCTCCCAAAAACTGGCCAGGGCAGAAAATTTATCTGAAGCTGAGGCGCGGCTACTCTCAGAAAAAGGGAAAGCCATTGTATGGATTGATGGTGGATTGCATTCAAATGAAACACTGGGCATTCATCAGCTTATCGAAACCTTATGGAATCTGTTGAGCCGAAAAGATGCAGAAACCATGCGCATACTTGATAACACAATTATTTTATTGACACATGCTAATCCAGATGGTCATGAATTGGTCAGCAACTGGTACATGCGTCAAGAAATACCTGAAAACCGTTCACTTGAAAATTTGCCGCGTTTATATGAGAAATACGCTGGCCATGATAATAACCGCGACTTTTTCATGATGAATCTGAAGGAAACCCAAAATATGAGCAGGCAATTATTTGTTGAATGGCTACCTCAGATCATGTATAACCACCACCAAAGAGGCCCCGAAGGTTCCGTGGTTGCAGGCGCACCCTATCGTGATCCATTCAATTATGTTTTTGACCCAATCCTGATGTCCAGCTTAGATGCAGTTGGCGCAGCCATGAACTCAAGACTTAATGTTGAAAATAAACCGGGTTATACCCAAAAATATGGTTCTGTGTTCTCAACATGGTATAACGGCGGACTACGTACTACTACTTACTTTCACAATATTATCGGACTGCTTACAGAAACTATTGGAGGACCAACACCATCAGAGATATCCCTGGTTCCACAACGGCTGATTCCAAATGGGGGAACAACCTTTCCAGTAACCCCACAAAAATGGCATTTCCGCCAGTCTATAGATTACTCGGTTTCATTAAACTATGCGGTTCTGAATTATGCCGTGCGTTATCGCGATGAACTACTGTTCAATATTTACCGGATGGGTAAAAATTCCATTGAGCGCGGAAGTAAAGATACCTGGGGACTTTCTCCAAATAAAGTGGAAGCCATCAATCAGGCATACCTTAAGGATCAGCCCGGAGCAAAAATTTCAAATCAGCAGATCCTGCCAAAAAAGTATTTTGATACCGTTATGAATAACCCCGCCAACCGGGATGCCAGGGGATATATTATTCCATCAGATCAAGCTGATTTTCAGACTGCTGTAAAGTTTGTAAATGCTTTGATCCGTTCAGGTATACTGGTACATCAGGCAACTGATGAATTCAATGTGGCAAGAAAAAAATACCCCAAAGGTTCCTACATTATAAAAACAAATCAGGCGTTCAGACCACATGTACTGGATATGTTTGAACCACAGGATCATCCCAATGATTTTAAATTTGAAGGTGGCCCTCCTGTTGCTCCATACGATGCTGCCGGCTGGACGCTCGCTTATATGATGCATGTGCAATTTGACCGGCTTCAGGATGATTTCACTGGCCCATTTCAGCGAATTAAATACGGAGAACTTCAAAGACCCGAACCCGAATTACTGACATCATCAAAAGCTTACCTCATTAATGCAGAGTCTAACAATGCATATATTGCTGTCAATGAAGTTTTAAAATCAGGAGAAAGAGTTTACAGAATAAGTTCAGGAGACAATACAGGGGATTTCTATATCCCAGGAAATCCAAAAACAAAAAATTTACTGAATAAAGTAAAAAATGAAGCAGGACTGGAAATAAGAAAAAGCGCTGCAGCCCCGGAAAATTTGACCAGACTTTCAGAATTACGCATAGGATTATGGGATACTTATGGCGGTTCTATGTCGTCTGGATGGGTGCGCTTATTAATGGAACAATTTAATTTTAAGGCTTCATTGATTTATGCGAAGGATATTGAAGCTGGAAATTTGAATGAAAAATACGATGTGCTGATATTTGTCCCCGGAGCAATTCCTGCATTATCCGGAGGAGCAGCGAGAAGGAGCTCTTTAAACACAGGCCCTGATCCTGAGTCAATTCCATCAGAATTTAGAGGACAATTAGGCAGAATTAATGCTGACAAATCAATTCCTGAATTAAAAAAATTCTTAGAACTGGGCGGGAAGATTTTGAGCATTGGAAGTAGCACGAACCTTGGCTATCACCTAAATCTGCCTGTCAGGAATGCCATGGTAGAACTGGGTACAAACGGTTTAGAACGAAGCCTGCCTGCCGAAAAATACTATATTCCCGGAAGTATATTGAGTGCTGATACTGACAATAAAATTCCTGCAGCCTGGGGAATGCCTGCAAAATCAGATCTCTATTTTGATAGAAGTCCGGTGTTCAAAATATCTACTGAAGCCATTGCGAATGGAAATATTAAGCCCATTTTATGGTTTTCAAATCCTACCCCGCTGCGAAGTGGCTGGGCATGGGGTCAGGCCTATTTAAGAGATGGCATTACCGCATTCGAAGCGCAGGTTGGAAAAGGTAAATTCTATGCTTTTGGTCCTGAAATTACATTCAGGGCTCAAACCCATGGGACATTTAAATTGCTTTTCAATCAGCTTTATGGTTATTCAAAATAGTAATTCGGGCGAAATTCTTGTTAGAGCCCCGATTTAAATTATTTATGTATTTTCAGCAACTAAAACTAACCTAATTCTTTCATGAATAATATTTACAAAGCCTCAGTTTTGCTAACGGGGATTTTTTTAATTTTTGGAGAACTATATGCCCAGGATTATAGCAATAACTCCAAAGTTTCTGAGCGGATAAACTCCCTTATTAAATCCTATCCATCGCTGTTAGAAGCTAAATCACTTGTTAAAACAATTGGCGGAAAGGACATTTGGATGCTAAGCATTGGTAGTGGTAAGATCGAACAAAAACCTGCCATAGCAATTGTTGGGGGTGTTGAAGGTTCGCACCTCTTAGGTACCGAACTGGCCTTAGGGTTTGCAGAAAAAATACTCAAAGATTCCTCCCAGGACAGCATAAGAAATATTCTTGAGAAAAATACCTTTTATGTGTTTCCGAACATGAGTCCGGATGCAACCGAACAATACTTCGCCCAGATTCGCTATGCAAAAAGTGGAAACGCAAAAGCTACAGATGACGACCGCGATGGTAAAATTAATGAAGATGGGTTTGATGATCTAAATAAGGATGGTAAAATAAGCTGGATCAGGATAGAAGACCCGACAGGTAAATATCGTATCAATCCTGAGGAACCCCGCTCCATGATTCTAGCCGATCCAGCCAAAGGCGAAAGCGGTAAATACCTGCTTTTTTCTGAAGGTTTAGACAACGATAAGGATGGGAATTATAATGAAGATGCTGAAGGTGGAGTTCATTTTAATAAAAACATGAGCTATGACTATCCGAATTTTGTTCCTGGATCGGGAGAGCATATGGTATCAGAAATTGAAAACCGTACTTTACTCGATAACCTGTTTGAGATGTTTAACATTCATTCAGTTATAACATTCGGTCCTTATAACAACCTCTCTGTACCTGCTACTTTTAATCAACAGGCTGTTTCAAAACGTATTATTACCGGCTATTTTGAAGCTGATGCAAAGGCAAATTCACTGGTTTCTGAACTTTATAACAAAACCCTCGGACTTAAAGATGCTCCAAAAAATGAATCAGAAGGCGGCGATTTTGCTCAATGGGCCTATTTCCATTACGGCCGTAATAGTTTCAGTACTCCGGGCTGGTGGGTGCCAAAAGCAAAAGCTGATACGGCAAAAAAAGTGAAGGAACTGAAAATTGAAGATCCGACGGCTAATTACCTCCGCTGGGCAGACAGCCAGGGACTGACAAACAATTTTACAGAATGGAAAAAAATTGAACATCCTGATTTTCCGGGACAAGTAGTTGAACTTGGTGGAGTTGATCCATTTGTATTAAAAAATCCACCATTTAAACTGGTTTCGGATCTGGTAAAGAAGCACAGCGACTTTATCATTGCGCTGAGTAAGCTTACTCCTTCAATAGATATCATAAACATAAAAAAAGAGAAACTGGGTAATGACCTGAATAGAGTTACCGTCAGAATTATAAATAGAGGAAATTTAGCTACCCAGACAAAAGTAGGCGAACGAAGCTACTGGGTAAAGAAACTCTCGGTCAAACTAATTCCGGAGTTGAATCAGACCATCATCAGTGGCCGAAAAAATCAAACAATTGATGCAATTCAGGGTCAGGGAAACCAAACTATTTCCTGGCTGATCAAAGGTTCAGGTAAGCTGACAATCAATGTCGGGAGTCCGATGAGCGGGACAAAAACAGTCGAAGTTTCATTATAATCTCAGGACTTGTTTTGAAAAATTAAATTAAAAAAGATGAAAGCATTCTTAAAGAAAATATTTTTTACCATTTCATTATTTGTAATGGCAACTACTTCGCAGGCACAGCAGGTAGAGCAATTCCTAAAAGCCTCTGGAAGTCCGGCAAACCCAAAAGTAGCCGTAAGCTGGAACCGATATAATGACTATGCCGCGATTTCTGAGATCTGTAAAAAGCTAGCAAAAGCTTATCCTGACCTAGTAAAACTTGAATCGATGGGGAAATCACACCTTGGAAAAGAAATGTGGGTGATGACAATTTCTGATTTCAAGAAGGGTGATCCGGGAAGAAAACCTGCGATGTATATTGACGGGAACATTCACTCAAATGAAATACAAGGGAGTGAATTCGCACTCTACACGGCATGGTATCTTGCTGAATCTTTTGCAGATACCAAACATATCCAGAACTTATTGGAGGATAAAACCTTTTACATCGCACCAACCATCAATCCTGATGCAAGAGACAATTTTATTCACAAGGCAAATAATGCAAATTCTCCGCGTTCTGGTATGATTCCGGTAGACAATGACCGCGACGGAGAAATAAATGAAGATGGCTTTGATGACCTTGATGGAGACGGACATATTGTTTTCATGCGCAGGAAAAATCCAAATGGCCGTTTAAAGCCTGATCCTGAAGATCCAAGACGAATGATTAGTGTAGGTGTTGATCAGCAGGGCGAATATGAACTTCTGGGTTATGAAGGTATTGATAATGATGGAGATGGGGATGTAAATGAAGATGGAGAAGGATTTTATGATCCAAACCGGGACTGGGCATGGAACTGGCAGCCAAATTACATACAAAGCGGCGCTTATAAATATCCATTTTCATTGCCTGAAAATCGTTCAATTTCTGAATTTGTAATGAAGCATCCCAATATTGCAGCAGGTCAGTCCTATCATAATAATGGGGGAATGATACTTCGTGGACCTGGCGCACTAGAAGACCTAAATACCTACAATGCTCAGGATGTTCAGGTTTATGATGCCCTTGGTAAAAAAGGCGAGGAACTGATTCCGGGATATAAATACCTGGTTGTATACAAAGATCTTTACTCTGTTTTTGGCGGGGAACTAGACTGGTTTTATGGCGGAAGGGGTATTTATACGTTCTCAAATGAGCTTTGGACACAGTTTCTGTTATATAATAAACCTGCCGACAGAAACTCCCAATCTGAACAATACTCTTTCGACCGGAATTTGCTTTTTAATGATGCTTTTGTTAACTGGAAAGCATTTAAACACCCTCAATACGGTGATATAGAGATTGGTGGATTTAAGAAATCATTTGGTCGTCTGCATCCCGGTTTTTTGCTTGAAAGCGATGCACACCGCAATATGGCTTTTACCTTATATCATGCTTATCATACCCCAAAACTTTCAGTTGAAGAAATTTCAGAAAAAGATCTCGGTGCCGGTTTAAAGGAAGTAACTGCTGTTATTGCCAATAAGCGTCTGATGCCAACACATTCAAGCCAGGATCTGAAATACAAAATTGAAGTTCCGGATTTGGTTAGTCTAAAGGGTGCAAAAGTAATAGCCGGCATGATCGTGAGTAATCGTGATTTGAATATTACCATGGAGCAAAAGAATGATCCTGAAAACATCAAAGTACCCAATATTCCGGGAAATGGGACTGTTACAGTCAGATGGATCATCCAGAACGGGGATAAATACCAGGTGAACGTCGACAGCAAAAAAGGTGGAATTGCAAGTCGAACAAAATAAGCATGAAAATAATTTTCATCACAGAAAGTCTGCTTCTGTTTAGCGAGTTTTTATTCGGCCAAGGCGACAAGGAATTTTTTGATGCAATTCGCTCTCTGGAAGGAAAAACCTATTATGGCAAGGCGATATATATGCCAGATACTACAAAAGCAAATGATTTTTGGGGCAAAAAATTGAGCTTCAAGGTCAATGGAAGTAATAAATCTAAGTTGAAACTCCCTTTTAATGTTGGTGAAAACCAAACCCGCACCTGGGTACTCAAAAAAACGAAGGGTGGAATCCGTCTGAAGCATGATCATCGTCATACAGATGGCAGCCCTGATAGCATCACTAACTATGGAGGGGATTCTGATCAAAAAATCAGCAACAGATTAATACAATACTTTCCTGCGGATGAGTTTACCTCAAATTTAATTCTAGCAGCCAAAACAAACCGTTGGATCATGGAGTTCAGTGATGATAAAAAGAAGTTTTATTACATTCTTGAGCGTAATAAAGAGCTTCGATTTAAAGCAGAATTCAATTTAGAGTTAAATAGTAAATAATTTATTTGAAGAAAATATGAAGAAAAGAATCCTGTTTTGCCTTTTTCTGATTACACCATTAGCCTCTTTTGCTCAGAACCTTGGAAACCTCAGCGTGGAAAAAATTATGCGGGATCCGAAATGGATGGGTGTATCTCCTTCTAACATCCAGTGGGATGAGAACAGCAAAAACATCTATTTTAACTGGAATCCTGAAAAGCTGGAGGAAGATCTTATGTTCAGGATTTCTACAGATATGCCTAAACCAGTAAAATTATCCGAAGAAGTAACAAAAAATCTGGATAAAGGAGCAGTCATTTTTACAAAAGACCGGACAAAAGTGCTTTTTGAGCGCAAAGGAGACTTATTTATCAAATCGATTAGCACCGGTGAAGAACAGGCACTAACCAGTACCCTTGAACGGGAAGCTAACCCAGTGTTTGACAAAAATGAAAGTAAAGTACTGTTTCAGCGCGGAGATAACCTTTACAGCATTTCCATAAACGGTGGACAACTGGTACAGCTAAGTAATTTTACCCGTACCAAAAAGAGGCCTGAAAACCTATTATCAAAACAGGATCAGTGGCTTAGGCAGGATCAGATCAATGAATTTGAGATCATCAAAAAAAGGGAGTCTGACCGAAAAGAGCAGGAGGCAAAAAATAAAGCGAATGAGCCAAAAGTTCCGAAAGAATTCTACCTGGACGATCGTAGTTTTATGAACAGTTTGCGAATTAGTCCGGATGAAAAGTTTATCGCCTTTCGGATTATGAAACGTGCAGATGGAAATAAAAACACCATTGTTCCAAACTACATCAGCACAAGCGGATACACTGAAGATATCAGCGGTCGCACGAAAGTTGGTAATGCTTTACCCGACTATGAAAGTTATCTCTATGACATACAGAGGGACACGATTTATGCTATTTCTACAAAAGATATTCCGGGAGTTAAGGATCTACCAGATTATGTAAAGGATTATCCGAAACAGCTGGAAGAAAGAACAAAGAAAAATGAAGACCGTAAGGTATCAATCAATGGCCCATTCTGGAATTATGATGGCTCTTCGGCAGTAGTAAGTGTTTCTGCACTGGATAACAAAGACCGCTGGATCATGAAGCTCAATCTCGAAAACGGCAAGTTATCACCTCTTGACAGGCAGCGGGATGAAGCCTGGATTGGTGGCCCGGGGGTAGGTGGTTTCTTTGGCGGAAGCAATATCGGATGGATTGACAATACTACGATCTATTATCAAAGCGAAGCCAGTGGTTATTCTCATATTTACGTTCACAATGTAATTACCGGTGATAAAAAACAAATCACAATAGGAAAATATGAAGTCCAGACTCTTCAGTTATCCAACGATAAGAAAAATTTTTATTTCACCGCCAATATTGAGCATCCGGGTATCACACATTTTTATCGGATCCCAGTTGTTGGTGGAAGCTTTGTAAAACTCACCTCCATGAAAGGAGGCAATGAAGTCAGTCTGTCTCCGGATGAAAAATGGCTCGCGTTCCGTCATTCCAGATCAAACAAACCATGGGAATTATATCTGCAGGAGAATAAAGCAGGGGCTAAAGCAGAGAAGATCACCAACTCTGGCAGTACCGAATTCGAATCTTATACATGGAGAGAACCTGAAGTAATTAGTTTTAAAAACCGTTATGGTTCAGATGTATATGCACGGGTTTACAAACCAAAAAAACCAGCTCCGTCCAAACCGGCAGTAGTATTTGTCCATGGTGCAGGTTACCTTCAGAATGTACATCATTGGTGGAGCCAGTATTTCAGGGAATACATGTTCAATAACCTCCTTGCTGATTTGGGATATACGGTCATAGACATCGATTATACTGCAAGTTCAGGCTATGGGCGGGATCATAGAACCGGAATTTACCGTCATATGGGTGGAAAAGACCTGTCTGACCAGGTAGATGGCGTTAAATTACTCATTGAAAAATATAATGTCAATCCTAAAAATGTAGGTATTTATGGAGGCTCTTATGGAGGATTCATGACATTAATGGGTTTATTCACTGAACCGAATGTATTTAAATCGGGGGCTGCCCTGCGTTCAGTAACTGATTGGGCACATTACAATCATGGATATACTGCAAATATCCTGAATGAACCGGCCAATGATGAAATTGCTTATAAAAGAAGTTCTCCGATCTATTTTGCAAATGGATTAAAGGGTAATCTGTTGATGGCACATGGAATGGTAGATGTGAATGTTCATTTTCAGGATATCGTACGACTTTCACAAAGGCTAATTGAACTAAAAAAGGAGAACTGGGAGCTTGCAGTCTATCCTGTTGAAGATCATGCATTTTCAGAGTCATCGAGCTGGACTGACGAGTATAAACGGATATTAAAGTTATTTGAAAAAACACTTAAATGAATGCATCAGAAATATAAATTGCTGTAATTGAATGACTTTCACTATTTATAATTATAAAAAATGTGGAAAACTTATTTTAAAAAAATAATGAAAAAGTGTAATTTTATAAAATAAAGGTTAATCAACCTTAAGGCAAATGTTTTACTAAAGTAAAAACGAGTTTCAGACATGCAGTGATTCTAGTCTGATATCCGGGAAATAGCTTTAAGGCTCTACAAGTTTTTAATTGTAATTTTGAGGAAACGGCCAGATATTTTATATCCGGCCGTTTTTTTCATTTATACACTTTCCTTGGTAAATTTTTTGTCTCATGCTTTTCGAGCATAGTTTTTTCCATATTTTAGAGCATTATGGATTGTAAACTATGAATTTTCGCCACTTAGGGTTTAGCCTCATTCTGTTTTTCCCTCTTTTTGTCTTTGGGCAAAGCTCCATTCAACTCAATTCCTCAGAAATTAAGCTTGGAATCCAAAAATTAAATACAGTGGGCTCCGCATTATATATTGCCGCGCATCCTGATGATGAAAATACCCGCCTGCTGGCATTTCTTGCCAAAGAAAAGAAATTCAGAACAGGGTATTTATCCCTAACCAGAGGTGATGGCGGGCAAAATCTCATTGGAAATGAGCAATCTGAATTACTCGGACTCATACGTACCCAGGAATTGCTTGCAGCCAGACGCACGGATGGTGCAGAACAATTTTTTTCTAGAGCCGTCGATTTTGGTTTTTCAAAAAATTCGGATGAGACCTTTCGAATCTGGAATAAAGAACACGTTCTTGCCGATGCCGTTTGGGTAATCAGGAAATTCAGACCAGACATCATAATTACCCGTTTCCCTGAAGATGAACGCGCCGGACATGGTCACCATGCCGCATCTGCGATTATTGCACGTGAAGCATTTATCGCTGCAGCTGATCCAAAACGGTTTCCTGAACAATTAAAATATGTAGAAGCATGGCAAGCCAGAC